>JALZUE010000101.1 GCA_023301705.1 Alteromonadaceae bacterium
CCCATAACAACAGGTTCAATACGAGCCAAGTTGTAATTATCTTGAAGTTTAGCGCGATAAACACCACCACAATCTTTTACACGAGCAGACAATTGAATATCACCTTCATCATCGATAAGAGTGTTATCTATGTCGGAAACGCCCATATAGATATATGCAGTTGTCACATCTTCGTTTGCAATAGATTCTATGCCATCAACAGCTTCTATTGCTCGATCATGATTAATACTAATACCTTCAAGCTTTCTCCACTCTGCTGTAGCACCTTTCATTTTAGCCGCTTGACGAGACTCTATAAATGCCGCTCGGTCATCCATCACTTGCCCTGCTGTTACTGCGCTACCGCCGTTAGCAACTAATGGATAGTTAGTATCGCCATTTGCCCACGCTTGCACATCAGCCAGTGTCATGTAACTTGTTTCACCTGCAACATAATCTGAAGTATCAATGCCATCATATTCAGAAATCCATGCTTCAATAATTGCATTATTACCTGATGCTAATTCAACCCATGTAACATCAAAGCCCGTTGTTGCTGGATCATCACTACCCTCATCTTGTTTTAACTTAGCTGCGTATATTGTGCCTGAACTTAAATCTTCACCCGTGTCAGCAATAAATTTAAATAACACGCCACCTGTATCATCTTGCGATGAATATACTGTGCGGCGATCAGGCATTACAGTAGAGTTTTCATGCTCATAACGACCAACCGTATAATGTTTAACAGGGGTCGGGTTATCCGATGTAGGGTTTGTAATTTCAACGGTATAACCATAGCGATAAGGGTTAGGAAAATCAGGAGCAGTTAAGGCTTCAATATTATCAGTACTAGTATCTGCTGGATCATTCCAACTTGC
Organism: Alteromonadaceae bacterium; assembly: GCA_023301705.1. Lineage (GTDB taxonomy): Bacteria > Pseudomonadota > Gammaproteobacteria > Enterobacterales > Alteromonadaceae > JALZUE01. The sequence continues at coordinate 861 of JALZUE010000101.1, forward strand.
ATCAGTAGTAGAGTCAACAGAAGAACGTACAATCCATTCTTCTGCACTCAGTGGTGTACCCCAAGGTGACACTGAACCGAAGCAGTTGGCTCCCGTGCCTCCTACGCTGTCAAAATTCACCATCATAGCTTCTGCAACAGACCAGCTACCAAATTCATCTTTTGCTATTTTCATACGGCTCATGCCACCAGGATAAGACTCCCAGTTAGTAAATAAATATCCCTCTCCATCGCCTGTTGAAACATAACCATTAAAATCTGGTGCGTTATTTTCAATGATTTTATCACCTGAATTAATACCGTAATGCACACCTAAACCATTCGCTAAACCGTTTTCACCTAAGTTGGCAAAAGTATCATTTGTTTGACCAATGATTTGATACTCACCTAATGCAGAAACGACAACTTGACGCTCTTCTTCTGTCTCGGGCACCGGAGAGTTAACAATATTAGTTGGTAAATCATTGAAATTAACACCACGTAAAACACCAACAGTACCTGTGTTGAAAGTTTTATTATTCACACCTTCAGTTATCGTATTAGCATCTGAAGGGTGTTGAACATTGAAAAACAAATCACCTTCATCTGTTAAAAATGCACCAGTTACTTCTGCACCAGTTGGCACTGTTGCTAAACGTGTTAACACAGGTGTTGATAAATTCGACGTGCCATTAACACCGCTTGCACCATCGACTCCAGCAACGCCTTGAGTACCTGCAACGCCCGCTTCTCCGTCATCACCATCACAAGCTGACAAGCCTGTAGATAAAGCAATTGCTAACATTGATAATTTAAATGTTTTGTTCACACTTATTGACATAATATTTCCAAATATTAAAAGTTTTATAATGATGAATAGCAAACATACTTCTAATACATATCAATAAAAGAAGTCACTAAACTGGTGCGTATATTGATGATAATTTTTGACAGTTTGGTGAATGAAAAATGAAACTAAAAAGTCAGTAAAGTGACAAATATATGAATAGGGTATTGGATCTAATCGCATATGACTTACGGTAGAACGAAAGGCGAAGGAGAATAATTTAAGTACAGGTAGATATTTAATTCATTAACTTATTATAATTGATAAACAATATCTCTTTACTTATATATCAAACCCCGCTGGTTTTAATCTATTAGGCTAAGCGCTTTGAGTACATTATTAATCTGGGTAAACAACACATTTAACGTATGAAATATAATAAAAACAGCGTAGCAACTACATTACTAAATTAAAAATAACTCTTTAGTTATGCCTATTCATATGAACGAACTATAAATAGGAAACATAATTTTTATAGAGTAAACTCATGTTATTTACAGATACTAATTAATACCTTATGTTTTCTGCCCTAACTCATCTAAAACAAACGATTGAAAGTTATTATCCAATATCCGCCGTTGTGTGGAGTGACTATCAACAATGTTTAACGTTGAAGCTCGTCAATAAAGGAGAGTTCTTATATACACTTGGCGACATACCAACTAGCTTTTCATTTTTACATAAAGGATTAATGCGAGCCTATGTTGCAGATAGTGAAGGAAATGAGTTTAATAAGAATTTTTTTTATGAAGGTCGTTTCCCTGGTTCAATGTCAGCATTAATTAATAATGAAGCGAGCTTTCTAGCGATTCAAGCATTAGAAGATTGTGAGATTGTTGAAATAGATTTTACAAAGTTTAGGCGTGTATTATTTAACACCCCCGAATTAATGATGTTCCATATTAATTATCTTGAGAAGCATTGGTTATTAGAAAAAGAAATAAAAGAAATTGGTTATTTACAGTTTGAAGCAAAACAACGTTACTTAAAGTTTTTAGAAGATTACCAAGAGGTTTTATCACGACTACCTCAGTTTCATATTGCAAGTTATTTAGGCATTACACCAACACAATTAAGTCGAATAAAAAAAGGCATTATAAAATAAGTATCTAAACATATGTAAAGGAATACAGTAAATAACATCAGTAGACTAAGTCCACTACTTCAAATCAAGGAAAACTCAATGGACTTTATTGATGCACTCAATTGGCGTTATGCCGTTAATCAGTTTTCAAATAAAACGTTAAATACAGAACAAATAAACGGCTTAATTGAAAGTGTGCGCTTAAGTGCAAGTGCATATGGATTTCAACCGTATCAGTTATTTGTGATAAAAAATGAGACGCTAAAACGTAACCTTCTACCCTTTAGTTATGGACAAAATAAAGTTGCCAATAACTCTCACCTCTTAGTTTTTGCATGCAAAACATCCATTAAACAAAACGATATTTCGTCGTTTATTTCAGAATTAGCTTCTAATCAAAATAAGGACATATCGGATTTAAGTAATTACGAACAAGTCATCTGTAATGACCTATTAGCACAAACA
>JALZUE010000102.1 GCA_023301705.1 Alteromonadaceae bacterium
AGATAAATAATAGTAAAAAAGTGTTATCACAATGCTGATTCTTAGTATTGAGTAATATATAATCCGTCAATTGTCTATAAGTTATCAGCAGTAATACCTTGTTTGAAACTTATCTTGATAAAAAATACTATTTTTTACGTTATTGTTGGTTAGTTAAAAAGGTTAGTAAATGCAGCTCATCAGAGGAATCAAAAATATACAATTAGCCGATCGCGGTTGTGTATTAACAATTGGTAACTTTGATGGCGTACATTTAGGTCATCAACGCATTATAAAAGCGTTAGTTGAAAAAGCTAAACTATTGAACTCTGTAGCTACTGTTATGGTGTTTGAACCTCAGCCACAAGAAGTGTTTGCGAAAGAGAACTCTCCTGCACGATTAACGCGATTACGTGATAAGTATAATTTATTAGCTGAACTTGGTGTACAACGTTTATTGTGTGTGAACTTTAATCAAGAATTTGCTAACCAAAGTGCGTCAGACTTTATTCAACACTTGTTAATAAATAAACTGGGTATTCAACAGTTAATTATTGGTGATGATTTTCGCTTTGGTAAAAACCGTATTGGTGACTTTTCAATGTTACAAGAATACGGTAAACGTTTTGGTTTTGAAGTAACCGACACAGCTAGCTATAAAATGTTAGATTGTCGTATTAGCAGCACAGCCATTAGAAAAGCACTTGAAAAAGACGATTTAACACAAGCAACGTCATTACTTGGTAGAGCCTATGCTATTTCAGGTAAAGTAATACATGGTGAAAAAAATGGTCGTAAGTTTGGTTTTCCAACAGCTAATGTATTATTGAAACGTTTAGTTTCTCCGGTTGCGGGTGTTTATGCAGTTAAAATAAAACTGGCAGATACAACTACACATTATGGAGTTGCTAATATTGGTTGCCGACCTACATTAAGTGGTATTAGACAACAACTAGAAGTACATATTTTTGACTTTGATCAAAGCCTTTACGGTACTCGAATCGAAGTAACAATGTTGAAAAAGATCAGAGCTGAAATTAAGTTCTCATCAATAGAAGCATTAAAAGAACAAATTAATAAAGATAGTGAGCAGGCGCGATTATACGCTCAGCATGTTGAGTGTTAAGCAATCAAACTATACATACTACAGAATAACCACAACGGATAATGATTTAAATGAGTGATTACAAACATACGTTAAATTTGCCAGAAACTTCTTTCCCAATGAAAGGAAACATGGCTAATCGTGAACCTCAAATGTTAAAAGCTTGGGCTGAAAAAGGCCTTTATAGTAAAATTCGTGCTGCGAAAAAAGATAAAAAACCATTTATTTTGCACGATGGTCCTCCGTATGCGAATGGTAATATTCATTTAGGTCATTCTGTTAATAAAATTTTAAAAGATGTGATCATTAAATCAAAAACATTATCTGATTTTGATTCTCCGTACGTGCCAGGTTGGGATTGTCACGGTTTACCGATTGAATTAATGGTTGAGAAAAAAGTAGGTAAACCAGGCCACAAAGTTAGCGCAGCAGAATTTCGTCAAAAGTGTCGTGAATATGCGGCTAAACAGGTTGATGGCCAACGTGAAGATTTTAAACGTTTAGGTGTTTTTGGTGATTGGGAAAACCCTTACCTAACAATGAACTTTGACACAGAAGCAAACATTATTCGTGCGTTAGGAAAAATTGCTGAAAATGGTCACTTACAACAAGGTTTTAAACCTGTTCATTGGTGTACAGATTGTGGTTCTGCATTAGCAGAAGCTGAAGTAGAATACGAAGATAAAAAATCACCGGCAATTGATGTTAAATTTAATGCAGTTGATGATTCAATTGTTGAAAAATTTGCCACGGCTAATCAAGGTGAAGGTCAAGTAGGTATTGTTATTTGGACAACAACTCCTTGGACATTACCAGCTAACCGCGCAGTATCAGTTCATGCCGACGTAGAGTATTCATTAGTACAATATGAAGGTGAAACAGGTAAAGGGCGTTTAATTTTAGCAACAGATTTAGTTAATGACTGTATGCAACGCTTTGGTTTTGATAATTATGAAGTATTAGGTATTTGTAAAGGTGCTGACTTAAATAATATTCATGTGAATCATCCTTTTTATGACTTTACTGTACCGATTATTTGTGGCGACCATGTGACAACAGATTCTGGTACTGGTTGTGTTCATACAGCGCCTGGCCATGGTGTTGACGATTTTATTGTTGGTAAAGAATACGGTTTAGAAATAGCCAACCCAGTAGGTGCAAATGGTGTGTACTTAGAAGACACAGAAATATTTGCTGGCCAACATGTTTTTAAAGCAAACAAAAGTGTTGTTGAGCTATTAGCTGAACGTGGTGCGTTAATGCATCACAAAGAATTTGAACATTCTTACCCACATTGCTGGCGCCATAAAACACCTATTATTTTCCGTGCAACACCACAGTGGTTTATTAGCATGGACAAAGCTGAATTACGTAGTGATTCATTAAAAGAAATTGAAAAAACACAATGGATCCCTGACTGGGGTCAAAGCCGTATTGCTTCTATGGTAGAAGGGCGACCTGATTGGTGTATTTCTCGTCAACGTACGTGGGGTGTTCCTATTGCGTTGTTTATTGATAAAGACACGGGTGCTATTCACCCTCGAAGTGTTGAGCTAATTGAAACAATTGCACAGCGTGTTGAAAAAGAAGGCATTCAAGCGTGGTTTGATCTTGAAGCTAAAGAGCTCATTGGTGACGACGCAGAGCAATATGTAAAAGTACCTGATACCTTAGATGTTTGGTTTGACTCAGGCACAACCCATCATTCTGTTGTAAATGCACGTGAAGAATTAAGAGCGGGTGCTGATTTATACCTTGAAGGTTCAGATCAACACCGTGGTTGGTTTATGTCGTCAATGATTTCATCTGTTGCGATGACAGGTGAAGCGCCATATAAGCAAGTATTAACACATGGTTTTACGGTTGATGAAAAAGGCCATAAAATGTCTAAATCATTAGGTAATGTTGTTATGCCTAGTGAAATTATTAATCAATACGGTGCTGATATTTTACGTTTGTGGGTTGCTTCTGTTAACTACACACAAGAAATTACTGTATCGAAAGAAATCTTCAAGCGTCAAGCTGATGCTTATCGACGTATTCGTAATACATCAAGGTTCTTATTAGCTAACATTAATGGTTTTGAACCAGCAAAAGATCAAGTTGCTTTTGATGATTTAATTGCATTAGATAAATGGATTTTAGGCCGAGCTGCCCAGTTACAGCAAGAAATTGTAACCGCTTATAATGAATATGAGTTTAGCCAAGTTGTTCATAAATTAATGAACTTCTGTACAACTGAGTTAGGCGGATTTTACTTAGATATTATTAAAGATCGTCAATATACAGCCAAAAGTGACAGTGTTGCTCGTCGTTCATGTCAAACTGCAATGTATATTATTGCTGAAGCGATGACTCGTTGGATGGCACCAATTTTATCTTTTACTGCACAAGAAATATGGCAAGCGCTTCCTACACCAGTAAATGGTGAGCGAGACGAGTTTGTGTTCACTGATGTTTGGTATGACGAGCTAACGTCTATAGCAGCTGACGCTGATTTGAAAAATGATTTTTGGGCTGAATTACTTACAGTTCGTACTGAAGTGAATAAAGCACTTGAATTGGCTCGTAAAGAGAAGAAAGTAGGTAAAGCACTAGAAGCATCAGTAACTTTATATGCAACTGAAAGTTTAGCGAATACATTAAACGAATTAGGCGATGAATTACGTTTTGTATTAATCACTTCAAACGCAACTGTTGAGCAAGTCACTGAAGCACCAGCTGATGCTTCAATCACAGAAGTAGATGGTTTATGGTTAAGTGTTTCTACAGCGAACGGTCATAAATGTGAACGCTGTTGGCATGTAACTGAAGACATTGGTGATAATGAAACACACCCTACGTTGTGTGGTCGCTGTATTACTAATGTTGATGGCGAAGGTGAAACACGTCAATTTGCTTAATTGATTATGTTATTTTTTACGGCGATAGGTTGAATATCGCCGTTCTTTGATGATTAACCGTAGTATTTAAGTTAGTACTGACTAATTTTAATAATGATTTATGGTAAACAATAGAATGAAAATAAGTTTTAAAGAAACCGCGTTATCTTGGTTGTGGCTAGCAATAGTATTTATTGTTATTGATCAAGTCACTAAGCAATGGGTAGCCAATACGTTTAATTACGGTGAGTCACTATCGGTTATTTCTTATTTTAATATCACTTATGTGCATAACCCCGGTGCAGCGTTTAGCTTTTTAGCGGATCAACCCGGTTGGCAGCGCTGGTTCTTTACAACAATATCGTTAGCGGCAAGTATTCTTTTTGTTGTTTGGATGTTAAGAACGCCAAAAACCAATAAATTATTATCTGTTGCGTTAGCATTTATGCTCAGCGGTGCTGTTGGAAACTTAATTGATCGTGCTTTATTTGGTTACGTAATCGACTTCATAGATGTGATTATTTTTACGTATAATTACCCCGTTTTTAACATTGCAGACAGCGCTATTTTTGTTGGTGCGGCTTTAATGATTATTGAATCTTTTAAAGCAGAAAAGGCGAAAAAGAAAGAAAAATCGTTAGATAATTAACTAAACAATTATTCGTGAGTAAACGTACTCATTGAACCATACTTATTTCAGAGAAATTAAATGACACAAGTGATTGAATCTAATTCAACAATAATTGCCCATATAACTATGAAGTTATCAGATGGCTCTGCTGCTGACAGTACAAAAGTGAATAATAAACCGGCTAAAATTATTATGGGTGATACAAGTATTTCACCTGCATTTGAAGCACAGCTTTTGGGTTTAGAAAAAGGCGGTTCAAAAGAGTTTACTCTTGAAGCAGTAGATGCTTTTGGTGAAGAAAACCCTGATAATTTGCATTATGTTGATGCAGCTAAGTTTTCAATCGATACACCGGCAAAAGTAGGTAATATCATTACATTTACACAACCTGGTGGTATTGAATTACCGGGTATGATTAAAGAAGTGTCAGGTAGTTCTGTTACCGTTGACTTTAATCACCCATTAGCAGGTCAAGCCATTACTTTTGTCATTGATATCGTTGATATTGAATAGCCTTCATTATTCAAAATAAAGTGTATTGTGTTAATTTTTGGTAAATAACCCAAATAAAATATTGTTAAGCTAACGTAAAAAGAGACTATATTTCATGGATATTGTATTAGCGAACCCACGAGGTTTTTGTGCTGGTGTTGACCGAGCAATTAGTATTGTAGATCGAGCATTAGATTTATTCGATGCCCCAATTTATGTACGCCATGAAGTAGTTCATAACAAATTTGTTGTGAATGGTTTAAAAGAACGCGGTGCAGTTTTTGTTGATGAGCTTGAAGAAGTACCTGATGATTGTATTGTTATTTTTAGCGCGCACGGTGTTTCTAAAGCCGTAAGAAGTGAAGCAAAAAATAGAGGTTTAAAAGTTTTCGATGCAACTTGTCCATTAGTGACAAAAGTACATATGGAAGTGTCTCGTGCTAGTAGAAAAAATACTGAATGTATTTTGATTGGTCATGCAGGGCATCCGGAAGTAGAAGGCACAATGGGGCAATATGAAAGTGACGATGGCGGTATTTATTTAGTTGAGTCGGCTGCTGATGTTGCTAGCTTAGAGGTAAAAAACCCAGATGCGCTTTATTTTTGTAGCCAAACAACATTATCAGTTGACGATACCAGCGATGTGATCGATGCCTTGCAAGTTAAGTTTCCTAATATTCAAGGTCCGCGTAAAGACGATATTTGTTATGCAACTCAAAATCGCCAAGATGCTGTTCGCTCTATCGCTGCCCAAGTTGATTTATTGTTAGTAGTAGGCGCTAAAAACAGCTCTAATTCTAATCGCTTACGTGAATTAGCCGATAAATTAGGAACAACTTCTTACCTAATTGATATGGCTGCTGATATAAAAATAGAATGGTTAACTGATGTTAAACGCATAGGTGTCACCGCAGGAGCATCGGCACCTGATGTATTAGTAAAGCAAGTAATAGAGCAGTTAAAAAATCATGGCGGTAAAGAAGTGATTGAATATCCTGGTCGTAAAGAAGATATTGTTTTTGCCGTTCCTATTGAGTTGCGATAAATATAGAAAATTTTATGGTTAATTATTGTACATTGTTAGGTTGATGTACTAGAGTCATTAGATAAGTTAAAAATTAAGAAGTTAGAATACTTCATTGTTAATATTATTGGTGTGTGTGCGTAATAATATTAACGTTAAATATATCTTCACGGACGAAGTTTATGAAATCATTCAGCACACACCACTTATTTTACAATTCTTATTATTTTCAGTATCCCTTACTGTTATACACTTCACTTGTTATAGAAATCAAAAACTGTCGTTACTTTGTTAAATACTATTGCTCAAGTTTTTATTGTAAACAAGCAACTCCTAATATTGTTAAGAACCTATACACAAGCCCTTGTCATCATGGTTTTACTTTCTTAGAAGTACTTATAGCATTATTTATTTTGGCTACTGGTATTTTAGGGGCTGTAGGTATTCAAATTACTGCACAAAAAGGCTCTTTTAATGCAGTGCAACGAACTATTGCTACTTTATATGCTCAAGACATCATAGCAAAAATGAAAAGTAACAGCCCTGAACTCATCATTTTAGAAAAGTATGAAGGTGTTTATGATTCTAATACTTTAATAATACCAGCCAAACGATGTAATCAAGTAGGTAATCTCTGTACTGCTGAAGAGCGAGTGGCAAATGACTTATACGAATTGAATAAACGGCTCATTGGCGCCGATGTAACGCGTAAAAATGAAAATGTAGGAGGACTAATTAAAGGCAAAGCTTGTATTTTACACTCAAATAATAAAGTTACTGTGCATATTGTTTGGCGCCATCAAAATATAACAACTAACTCTTCTGTCGCAGGCTCTGTTGAAAATTTAAAAGCTAATTGTGAGATAAAAAACTCATCAATATACAGTCAAGTTGTTGTGACTGCGTTTGTATATTAAATGAACTGCGTAAGGAAACAACAAGGCTTTACTTTACTTGAAGTTTTAATTGCTTTAGCTGTAGGGCTTTTTTTAATATCGAGTACTTTAGTTACATTTTCATCAATGAGAGTTACTGCTGAGAAAATAAATCGTTATGGAGAAATGCATGAGAATGGTCGTTTAGCTATCAATCTTTTAACCTTTGATTTATTACATCAAGGTTTTTGGGGAAGCCTTATTGGCGACATGGATTATAGTGTAATGGAGAGTCTTCCTAATAACTTATCTGGTGACTGTATAGGCGATGGTATTAATAATAGTACGTTTCCCAAACAAGATGGCTATTTTAGAACTTTATGGGGAGAAACCTTAAAGTCGCCCAATGTACTTAATTGTATAAATAATGGAAAAGTTGGCAGTGATATGATTCAAATTAAACGAGTACAGACGTCAGCTGTCTCGTTAACATCACTGAAGAGAGATCGTTTTTATTTAGTTACCAATACCTACAAAGGCGCTATTTTCGATGCTGATGATGTACCTCATCATATTGAAAATAGTAGTTTTTGGGAGTATCAACATCACATCTATTATGTGCGAGAAGACAGTTTAGGTGGTGAAAAAACCCCTGTACTTATTCGTGGACGTTTAGATAGTCATAACAAACCATTTCATTTTTCTACGGTGCTTGATGGAATTGAGTTTTTGCATTTTAGCTATGGTGTCGATACTAATAACGATGGTGTGGTGAATATTTATCTTAGTGCTAATAACATGCTTGAGGAGTATTGGGATCATCAATTCGGTAGTAATATTTTAACTATTACCATGTTTGTACTTGTTCGTGAGTTAAAACCTGATAATCAGTATGAGAATTTAAATACTTATACTTTGGGAGATTTAACACTTAGTTTTATTGATAAAAATGGTAAGGGCGATAATTATCATCGCTTATTACTTACATCTACCGTTGTGCTTCAAAATTAGGGAGTAAACTCATGCTAAAGCTAAATAAACAAAACGGTATTGTGTTGATTATATCTTTAACATTTTTAATTATTTTAACTACTTTAGCGAGTAGGTTAATGAGTAATACAATTATAGACATTAAAATAGTTCGGGCTACTCAAGAAAAATCTCATGCAATCGAAGAAGCAATTAACATTATTGATGAAATTATTGCACAGCAAAGTATTGCTTCTAATGAAAATCGGTACTTTAGACAAAGTAAAAATAATTATCCTTTTAGCATAAATACAAACAATCCAAACATTCAAGTGAATGTTTCTTTAGCAAGTAGTCAAAGTTATAACGTGAATTGTCCTCATGCTACATTTCCATCTTCTATCAAAAATATTAAGTGTCACCACTTCTTGATAAAAGTTAACAGTCAATATGGCCGTTATAACCATCAAAATATCATTGTAAAAGCAGGTTTATTACAACAAGTGTTTGATGAGAGTGATTAGTATGTATAAACCTCACAGTATTCTTCTTATTATTTTTTTACTTCATTCATTACTTAATTTCTCAGTGGCTGAAAATATATATTTGTCTATAAACGATGCAAACTCAAGTAAACAATTGATAAACATACTTCAACATGAACAACAACATACTACACGCAATCTATTAAGTAATATCGGAGATTCAAACCTGGCTAACGATTATCAATTAACGATATTAAATTATCAAAGCATGCTTAAGTGGGCGGGTAATAAAGATAATTTAGCGAATAAGTTATCTACCAATGTAAACAACCTCGAAGATCATGTTCAACGGGTATTAGGTGATGGGGTGTATGATTTAGGTGCCCAGATTCATGGGCTTAATTCTTGTAATATCAGTGATAGGAAACCATCTAACTTTACACCTATTAAAATTCGTTATGGTAATACAAGTACTACACCGCAAACATATCAACTAATTGGCACAAAAACTGGTTTTTTACACATGTTGAAAAATCATGCAAATAGTGTTGAAGAAGTGTGGGCGTTTATGCCAAATGAGCTTTTTAATATTATTCCTAAGTTGAACAGTGAAAACCTTAAATATGATGATACTTATGGTATTGATGGTCAAGGAGATGTTTATATTCAAGACATAAATAGTGATGGTATTGTTGACGAAAGTGAAGGAGATAAAGCTTGGCTTTATTTCGGTTTAGGCCGAGCAGGTGCAAGTTATTACGCTATAGATATTAGTCAGCCAAAGAAGCCTAAACTGATGTGGTATATCGATAATAAAACACAAGGGTTTTCACAGCTAGCACAAACATGGTCAAAGGTTAAAATTGGTTTTTCAACAATAAATAAATCTGTAGATGGAGATAAAAAACCAGTGGTATTTTTCTCTGCGGGCTATGATGAAACAACGGATAAAGGCAAAGGCTTGTATATGGTTGATGCCCAATCAGGAAAACTATTATTTAGTGCAACATCTGAATTAACGAATCAACATAACTTACAATGGCAAGGTATATCTCATAGCATTCCTAGTTCACTAGCGACAATGGACAGTGACTCTGATGGTTATGTTGATCGTATATATACAGGAGACGCTGGTGGAAAAGTATGGCGAATTGATATGCCAAGTGATAACCCTTTTAGTGATACATTGCCTTGGACAATTCATCAATTTGCAGATTTAAATATTCAGGGCGCTTTAAACCAACCGGTTAAAATTAGTGCTGAAAAGCCTACAATAGCTTTTTTTAGTGAACCAACTATTACACGTGCAATAATGCCTTATTCTAGAACAACTTCAGTAAGTAATTTAGGAGTAGCAGCTGAAATACAATCGAATAAACTTTTTGACGTTATTGTGCTCGGAAGTGGTAACAAAGCTTCTTTATTAGCTAATAAAGCTATAAATAGTATTTACATGTTAAAAGATAGCCATATTCTTACTCAACCATTTGGTCGTAATACAGGTACTTTAATGCCTAAAGTTATTACTGAAAGTGATTTATATAATGTGACAAAAACCACTCACAAAAAGAGATTATCTATACCAGAAAATGAACAGCTGAAACTAACAACAAGTCGTTCAAAAGGTTGGTTAATTCAGTATAAAAACCTTAGCGAACAAAACATGTCAGCAGGCTTAATTTTATTTGGTGTGGTATATATCAATTCTTATCGACCTTTGACAAGTTCATTAGAAGACTCAAATGAACCATTTTTTTGTTTACCCAGTGAAGGTATGGCTCGTTTATATATCGTTAATTTACAGGATGGATCTCCTGTAAACTATTCTGGTTATATAGAACTAGGTAATTTTATTCCTCAACAGCCTAATCTTATTATTACTGAGCAAACGAACGAAGAGGTTTCTAATATTGAAATAGATGCATTGAACTCAACGAATGTTGGTTTTATTTCTAATGATGCTGATAGCTTAGCTCAGGAAGTCTTAATTGTTTGTAACGCTGATGATTGCATCAATGAAAATATTCAGATATCTACGCCTCAATTAAGTACTGATCCTTTAAAAGATACTGTATTGTCTGAAATAGTTAATGACATATCAATACTTAAAACAATTCGAACTTCTTTATATATTCAAGATGAAAAATAATGAGATTATTTCATAGCAGCATTTCTATTGGTTTTAGTTTAATTGAATTGATGATTACTATTGCTATTATTAGCATTTTATCTGTTATTACTTACCCTCAATATACTGATTTTGTATTACGTACTAATAGAAGTGAGGCACAACGAGAGTTAATGCGTATTGCTCATTTGCAAGAAAGTCTATTTATAGAAGAAAAAACGTATAAAAACGATATGACATTATTAGGACTAAATGCTGATCCATATATTACAAGCTCTGGTTTATATAGTATTGATGCGAAAGTGACAAATAACAGTGTTGAATTTACACTAATAGCAACTGCTTTAAAAAATCAGGCATTAAATGATACTATGTGTTTAGAGTTTATGATTAATCATTTAGGCATTAAAACAGCTACATCACTTGATTGTTGGGAATAAAAGTTATTAGTCAATTGTTACTTATAAACACGAAATGTTAATACCACTTCGATTATTATCTTTACCATCGTTATTTGTATCTTTAGAGGTATAAATTCGACCTGTTGTTGGTGAAATAATAATACCTCGTGACAATTCGTCATGATCCTTAGGACAGTACTTAAAAGTACCATTAAAAATACCATTTAATAGACCTGTTGGTTGATATGAAATACGTGTATATGAGAAGTGTAATGTATCATCATTATTGATCGCTTCTTTAACAAGTAACAACTCATCATTAGTACTTGGCTCATAAACACCATTATTGTTAATATCAGTAAATATGGATATTTGTTTTTTCCATAAGTTTTGACATGTATTTGATGAATTTAAAGGGCACATAGTCACCGTTCCACTTTTATTGATAGCACTGCTCCGTGTTATTAATAATAAACGTTGTAACTCAGAAATTTTATTATCTACACGTACTTTGATTAGAAGTGTTGAGAGGTTAGGTAGAGCAATTGTAGAAATAATACTTATCAGCGTTATTGCTATAATTAATTCTATTAATGAAAATGCATAGGTATGTTTCATATATACTCACTTATCAATCCTTGATAAATAAGGTATAGCATAAAATGAAGGTTAAACTTTACGAATTTTGATTTGAACTACATGTATAAAGCTGAATTTTCTCTAAGTTGTTATGGAAAGAATAAAACAATTAAAGAAAATTCATTGATGTATCAGTAACTAAAAATTTTATATATTAGTACTTTGTGATGAATATAGTTTAATCATAAATCGTTGGTATAGCAGCACGTTTATGTTGGGTACGAGTATAAATAGCAATAACAATATCATTTACTTTATTGCTTACTTGTTTGCCCTCAAGAAAGTCATCTAATTCATTGTAAGACAAACCTAGTGCATCTTCATCTTTTTTTCCTGGATCTAATTCTTCTAAATCAGCCGTAGGGGCTTTATTAATCAATAACTCAGGAGCACCTAAGGTTTCTGCTAGTAAACGTACTTGTCGTTTTGATAAGCCAAATAAAGGCGCTAAATCACATGCTCCGTCACCCCACTTAGTGAAAAATCCGGTAATGTTTTCAGCAGAGTGGTCGGTGCCTAATACTAACCCTCCAACAATTCCTGCGACATGATATTGAGTCACCATACGAGTACGCGCTTTTACATTACCTTTTGAAAAGTCTATTTGACCTTCGGAAGCACTTAATAAGTTAGCAGAACTTAGCGCACTTATTGTTTCGTGATGAATACCGTCAGCACCCGCTTGAATATTGGTTGTAATATTAGCACTCGGTTGAATAAATGAAATGGCTAATTGCGCATCATCTTCATCGGCTTGCACATCAAACGGTAAACGCACTGCAATAAATTTGTATAAATCTTTTACAGTGGTACTTTCATTGTTTAATTGATCAACGGCTAACTGTGCTAACTTGCCACAGGTTGATGAATCTACACCACCACTAATACCGAGTATTAAGTTAGTTAATCCTGATGTAACTAACTGTTTTTTTATGAAATTAATACGTCGAGTGATTTCAAATTCAGGATCAATTTCTGGTAGTACCTTCATTTCGGCAATAATTTTAAGAGGATCCACGGTTATTCCTTAATTCGTTTACAATTGAATGTAGAGTGATATGCAAATAAGTCACTTTAGTTTACTAAAATAGTGAATACTTTAATAGCAGTAATCATATAGCAGTACTCATGTTTAGGCATAAAGAGTTGTTAATGAAAAAGCATTATTATAAAAACAAAAAAGCCAGTAAAGTTACTGGCTTTTTTATCAATAGAATAAAACGCTAAGTTAACGATTATTGTACGATAGGATTATCTGGAAAGTTCGCTGCAAGTACTTGTTTAGCATTGGTTAACAACTCAGGTAAGTCTAGTTGACTGTATGATTCAATCATTATCTCTAATGCTTCTTCCATTTCAGTACTAGGAGAGAAAAATTCAACTACATAGCGAGCTCTATTCGCTGCTGAAGCCCAAGCTTCACGTTTTATGTAGTATTTAGCGACTTTTAATTCATAAGCGGCTAAGCGAGACTTAATGCCTACCATACGCTGTCTTGCATCTGTTGCGTAAATACTTTCAGGGTAATTGGTAATAATCGTTTTGAAGTCATTAAAGGCATTTAATGACGGTTGAGGGTCTCTATCTCTGCGATCAATACCAGCATATTCTTGGAATAAATTTTTATCTTGCGATAAATTAATCAAAGCACGAATGTAATAAACATAATCAACATTCGGGTGATTTGGGTTTAACTTCAAAAAGCGTTCAGCCAGAGCTAAACCTTGGGCTACATCACCGCTTTTATAATAAGCGTAAACCAAGTCGAGTTGTACTTGGTGTGATACAGGGCCGAACGGAAAACGAGAATCTATAGCCGTTAAAATTTCTATTGCTTGAACATACAAGCCTTTGTCTAATTTATCTCGTGCATCAGCAAATAAAATTTGGGCTGATAAATTAGGGACTTTAGATTCATCACTATTTGATGAACAACCGGAAATAGCAAGTATTACAATGGTTAATATTGCTTTTATTGTTAACTTTTCCATATATTTAATAATCACTGCTTTGTTTTGGTTAAAAATAAATATGAAACCCGCTGAATAAAGGGTTAAAATACACGCTGGCATTCTAACCTAGCAAACCAGCCTTGCACAGAATTATTTCTGTTCAGGGTATCAATGAGAAATTAATGGCTGAAATTATTCAACACACTGATCTAGTTCCTGAATCATGTTTAGGAAAACGATTAGACCAAACATTAGCGCAAATGTTTCCTGATTATTCACGTTCACGTCTAAAAGAGTGGATTTTAGCAGGTAATGTACGTGTGAATGATACAATTATTACTAAAGCACGCGATAAAATGTATGGTGGTGAAACAATTACCATTGATGCAGAAGTTGAAGCTGAAGTGCGCTTTGAAGCGCAAGACATCAAATTAAATATTGTTTATGAAGATGACGATATTCTAGTGATTAATAAACCGGCTGATTTAGTGGTTCACCCAGGTGCAGGTAACCCTGACGGTACAGTGCTAAATGCATTATTACATCATTGCCCGCAGCTCGATGTAGTACCAAGAGCGGGTATAGTTCACCGCCTAGATAAAGACACTACGGGTTTAATGGTGGTTGCAAAAACAATTGCTGCTCAAACTAATTTAGTGGAAGCGCTTCAGTTACGAGAAATTACACGTGAATACGAAGCGGTTGCTAATGGTATTATGACCGCTGGTGGTATAGTTGATGAGCCTATTGGGCGTCATTCAACTAAGCGCACAAGTATGGCTGTATCGCCATTTGGTCGTCCGTCAGTGACGCACTTTCGTGTTATGGAAAAGTATCGATTACATACGCGTTTACGTTTACGTTTAGAAACTGGCCGAACGCATCAAATTCGTGTTCATATGTCACATATTACTCACCCGTTAGTGGGTGATCAGGTCTATGGCGGGCGTCCTCGTCCACCTAAAAATGCAACACCAGAGTTACTTGATTATTTACGTTCATTTAAGCGACAAGCACTACATGCCACCATGTTATCGTTATTTCACCCTATCACTGGTGAAGAAATGACATGGCATGCCGAACCGCCAAAAGACTTTAAAATATTAGTGGGCTTATTACAGTCTGACTCTAAGTTAAATGGCGTTGAAGAATATTAATAAGTTAAATGACTTATTAACTATTAACTGGCCAGCACCTAATGTGTTGGCCTTTAGTACTACGCGAAACTATCCCACATGTGCAAATGTTAAAGGCAACCTTTCAAATAAAATACAATCACTGAACTCTGCTTATAATTCATTTAATTTGGGCTTACATGTTGGTGACAATGTTGAAGTAGTTGATGCTAATCGAGCTCATTTAACGTCTTTTCTTCCTGAAAATTCAAAAATACAATGGCTTGAACAAATACACGAATCAACTGTACATCACGCTAAAGTTCACAGTGAACAAGCGATTATTGCCGATGCTATATATACGACTGAAAAAGATATTGCGTTAGCTATTATGACCGCCGATTGCCTACCTATTTTGTTATCTGACCATCAAGGCAATGAAATTGCCGCAATACACGGTGGCTGGAAACCTTTAGCTAAAAATATTATTGAACAAACGGTTAAGCGCTTTAAAGCAAAGAATCAATATATCACCGCTTGGTTAGGTCCTTGTATTGGTGAAAAAACATTTGAAGTGTCAGATGACGTCTTTGATGTATTCACATCACTTGATAATAATTTTTCACAGGCATTTACATCTATTGATTCAAATAATACTCGGCAAGATGACAGTCAAAAATATTTGTGTAATTTACCTTTAATTGCTTCATTACAATTAAAGCAATTAGGCATTACTGACATTCATAATCAATCAAGTTGCACAGTATTAAACAGTGAAAACTATTACTCATACCGAAGAGATACCACAACAGGCCGTATGGCTTCTATCATTTGTTTAACGTAATCAAATAAAATCAGTTTTTTATTTTTCATTACATCATCAGGTAAGCTTTACAATAGCGACTATTCTCCTATTATTTGTTCATAAGTTATTTAGCATTTTGCTAAGTCTGATTTCGTTGATAAATATACTTTTCATATTAAATAGTCAGTTAATTGGTTTGTTTAGTTGAAATTGCCAATGAATAACCATATTTTAATTATTATCACCTCGTAAACCTTATTAAAAGTAACAGGAAGTTTTATGCGTGTAGAACGTTTCACACAGGCATTTCAATTAGCACTATCTGATGCACAATCAATTGCTTTAGGCAAAGATCATCAATTTATTGAGCCTTGTCACATTATGTTGGCATTGCTGAACCAAAATCAAAGCAGCATAGTGCCATTATTGAAAAGCGCTGGAATAGACTTGTTTAGCTTACGCCAAAAAGTTGAGAAGTTATTAAGTGAACTTGCACATGTTGAAGGTACCGGTGGTGATGTTCAGTTATCATCAGCAACAGGGCGATTAATTAATTTATGTGATAAATATGCTCAAAAAATGGGTGATAGTTATATTTCATCTGAGTTATTTATTCTTGTTTCTTTACAAGACAAAGGTGGCTTAGGGGAAACACTAAAATCTTTAGGAGCAACAGAAGCTCGCATTAAAGATGCAATAGAGCATGTACGAGGCGGTAAAAAAGTCGATGATCAACATGCTGAAGGCAAGCGCCAAGCGCTAGAAAAATTTACTGTTGATTTAACGTTAAGCGCTGAAGAAGGCAAGCTTGATCCTGTTATTGGTCGTGATGATGAAATACGTAGAACAATACAAGTACTGCAACGACGAACAAAAAACAACCCAGTACTAATAGGGCAACCCGGTGTGGGTAAAACTGCAATCGCTGAAGGCCTAGCACAGCGAATTATTAACCTTGAAGTACCTGAAGGTTTGAAAAATAAACGTGTTTTGTCACTTGATATGGGTTCTTTAGTGGCTGGAGCTAAATACCGCGGTGAATTTGAAGAACGATTAAAGTCGGTATTAAGTGAATTAGCGCAACTCGAAGGGCAAGTGATTTTATTCATTGATGAATTACATACCATGATTGGTGCTGGTAAAGGTGACGGCGCAATGGATGCCGGTAATATGTTAAAGCCAGCATTAGCTCGTGGAGATTTACACTGTGTGGGCGCAACTACATTAGATGAATACCGACAATATATTGAAAAAGATGCCGCGCTAGAAAGACGTTTTCAAAAAGTATTAATAGAAGAACCAAGTGTTGATGACACCATTGCGATATTGCGCGGGTTAAAAGAGCGCTACGAATTACATCATAATGTAGAAATAACTGACCCTGCTATTGTCGCAGCAGCTACAATGTCGCACCGTTATATTAGTGACAGACAATTACCTGATAAAGCCATTGATTTAATTGACGAAGCAGCATCTAGCATTCGTTTACAAATGGATTCAAAACCTGAAGAGCTTGATAAACTTGAACGCCGCATTATTCAATTAATGTTAGAGAAAAAAGCATTAGAAAAACAAACTGATGATTCATCATTACAGCGCTTATCATTAATAGAAGAAGATATTGCTGAAAAAGAAGTGTTATACAATGAACTTGATGAAGTATGGACAACTGAAAAAGCAGCTATTCATGGTTCTCAAACTATTAAAGAAGAATTAGAACAAGCTCGAAAGCAATTAGAAGTTGAATCAAGAACGGGTAATTTAAATGCAATGGCTGAGCTAAAGCATAGCAAAATTCCGTCTCTTGAAAAGCAGTTAGATTTAGCAAGCCAAGCTGAAATGCAAGAAATGACGTTATTAAAAAATCGTGTCACAGAAGCTGAAATTGCCGAAGTACTTTGTCGAGCAACCGGTATTCCAGTTGCTAAAATGCTAGAACAAGAGCGTGATAAATTATTGCAAATGGAATCAGTTTTACATGGCAGAGTAATTGGTCAATCAGAAGCTGTGTCTGCGGTGTGTCATGCGATTAGACGTTCAAGAGCTGGCTTGTCTGATCCTGAACAGCCAATTGGCTCTTTTTTATTTTTAGGGCCAACAGGTGTCGGTAAAACTGAGTTAACCAAAGCATTGGCTACCTTTTTATTTGATACTGAAGACGCGCTGGTGCGTATTGATATGTCTGAATTTATGGAAAAACATTCCGTTGCACGTTTAGTTGGGGCACCTCCTGGTTATGTTGGTTATGAAGAGGGCGGTTATTTAACTGAAGCGGTAAGACGTAAACCTTATTCGGTAATATTACTTGATGAAATAGAAAAAGCACACCCTGATGTGTTTAATATTCTTTTACAGGTATTAGATGATGGCCGCTTAACTGACGGGCAAGGGCGCACAGTTGATTTTAAAAACACCGTGATTATTATGACCTCAAATATAGGTTCAGAAATTATTCAAGCCTTCGAAAATCAAAGTACCTATGACGAGATGAAAACACGAGTAATGGCTGAAGTTGCTAATGACTTTAAGCCCGAGTTTATTAATCGCATTGATGAGTCAGTAGTTTTTCACCCGTTAGGCTCTGATCAAATACAATCAATAGCTAGTATTCAGTTACAAATATTATCAAAACGTTTATTAGAGCGTGATTTAACCTTAAAAGTGAGTGATAAGGCGCTAGCACTTATTTCTGAAGCGGGCTTTGATCCACTATTTGGTGCAAGGCCACTAAAAAGAGCCATTCAGCAAAGCATTGAAAACCCATTAGCACATAAAATACTTTCAGGTACTTTTACGACCTATATGACAGTTTATGTTGATGTTGAAGATGGTGAATTAGTGTTTCAGTAATTTTAACGGCAAATTAATATGCCTATTACATTCAATATGTTAAATTAACTATTATTATTATTTTCTCAGGCGTCATTAATGACTGAACAGCAAACAAAAGATACTTCGCCAAATAGAGGTATTTATCTTCTTCCTAACCTTCTTACGACAGCAGGTTTATTTTCAGGTTTTTATGCCGTTGTTTCTTCAATGAACGGTGACTTTGAAAGTGCTGCTATTGCTATTTTTATTGCCATGATTTTTGATGGCTTAGATGGCAGAGTTGCACGTATGACCAATACACAAAGTGAATTCGGTGCAGAATACGACAGCATGGCCGATATGGTGTCTTTTGGCATTGCACCAGGCCTAGTTGCATACAATTGGGCGCTTTCAGGTATGGGGAAATTTGGCTGGTTAGCGGCGTTTGTTTTTGTGGCTGCTGCCGCTTTACGTTTAGCACGATTTAATACACAAATAGGTGTTGCAGACTCACGATTTTTTCAAGGCTTAGCTAGCCCAGCTGCAGCGGGTGTTATTGCAAGTTTAATTTGGGTGGGTGCGTCTTATGATATCAATGGTCATTCGTATGGCTTTATTATGGGGGTCATCACGATTATTAGTGGCTTATTAATGGTAAGTAATTTTCGTTATAACAGCTTTAAAGAAGTGAATTGGAAAGGAAAAGTTAACTTCTTGGTTGTGTTAGTCATTGTTTTGGTTTTCGTTATTGTTGCTTCAAGCCCTGAAATTGTATTATTAGCTATATTTTCGTTATATGCCTGCTCAGGCCCAATAACTACTATTAGAACTGTTAAAAAGCTTAAATTAGAGCATGTGGTTGGTGATGATGATGATGCTGATTTTACGGGTGAGTGTGCAGATAAAAATAACAATACAGAAGCGAGTAATGAAAAAAAAGCTAATGCATCTGCCGATACTGAAGATAACAAAACAAATAGTTAACTAATTTAATTACTTAAAAATAGTACATAAAAAAAGCAGCGTTCAAGCTGCTTTTTTTATGTTTGAAGGTTACATGATTAATGTAAAATACGAGCGCGTATTGTACCTTCAATTGACTTTAACTTACGTAAAGCAATGTCACTGTCTTCTGTTTCAATATCAATAACAACATAACCAATTTCAGAGTCAGTTTGTAAGTATTGCGCAGCAATATTAATATTGTTTTCAGCGAACGCTTGGTTAATTTTAGTTAAAATACCAGGCTGATTACGATGAATGTTTAATAAACGGCTAACATCTCTTTGCTCTGGTAATGAAACATCTGGAAAGTTCACTGCTGATAACGTAGAACCGTTATCTGAGTACTTCACAAGTTTGCTTGCTACTTCTAAACCAATGTTTTCTTGTGCTTCTTTAGTTGAGCCACCAATGTGTGGTGTTAAAATTACATTGTCGAAACCACGTAAGGGTGAAACAAACTCTTCATCATTACCTTTTGGCTCTACTGGAAATACATCAACGGCTGCACCAGCAACCTTGTTGCTTTCTAATGCACTTGCAAGTGCAGGAATATCAACAACGGTACCGCGAGAGGCATTAATGAAAATTACACCATCTTTCATAGCAGCAAATTCTTTGCTACCAATCATATCTTGTGTTTCACCTGTTTCAGGTACATGTAAACTAACGACATCAGATTCTGCTAACAAATCAGTTAACGTTGCACATTGAGTAGCATTACCTAAAGGTAGTTTAGTTTCAACATCGTAAAACTTTACTTTCATACCAATAGTTTCAGCTAAAACACCTAACTGCATACCGATATGACCGTAACCGATAATACCTAACGTTTTATTACGCGCTTCAACAGAACCAACGGCTGATTTGTTCCAAACACCGCGATGTGCTTTAGCACTTTTATCAGGAATACCGCGTAATAATAACAATAATTCACCGATAACTAATTCAGCTACTGAGCGAGTATTTGAAAATGGTGCGTTAAATACTGGAATACCACGCTTTTGTGCAGCACCAATATTCACTTGGTTTGTTCCAATACAAAAACAACCAATAGCGACTAATTTTTTCGCATGAGCAAGTACATCGTCAGTTAACTGTGTACGTGAACGAATACCGATAAAGTGTACATCAGCAATTTTTTCTTTTAATTGCTCATCAGATAACGAGGTTTTTAAATACTCAATATTGGTATAACCCTTTGATGTAAAAGTATCTACCGCACTCTGATGCAAACCTTCTAGCAATAAGACTTTAATTTTATCTTTCGCTAATGAATTCTTACTCATAACAAATTTTACCCTTTTAGATGGCTAGATATCTAAAATAACATATTTTGATGAAATTCAAAAATATTATTTGATGATCTGAGCGCCTTGTTCATTGCCAATAATTAATACATCGGCACCACGTTGAGCAAATAAGCCATTGGTGATTACACCGACAATCGCATTAATTTGCTGCTCTAATTTTTTTGGTTCAGTGATACGCAAATTATAGACATCAAGAATGACATTACCATTATCAGTAACAACACCTTGACGATACACTGGATCACCGCCTAATTTAACTAACTCTCTGGCAACATAACTACGTGCCATAGGAATAACTTCAATTGGTAAAGGAAACTTACCTAATACATCAACTTGTTTTGTACTATCAGCAATACAAATAAATTGTTTAGCAACTGCCGCTACTATTTTCTCACGAGTAAGTGCAGCACCGCCGCCTTTGATCATGTCCATTTCAGCATTTATTTCATCAGTACCATCAACATACACATCAAGCGAATCAACAGAGTTTAAATCAAAAAGTTCAATACCTAGTGCTTCTAAGCGCTTGGTTGAAGCTTCAGAGCTTGATACCGCGCCAACAATGTCATTTTTAATGCTGGCAAGGGCATCAATAAAATGATTAACAGTTGAACCTGTGCCAACGCCAACAATGCTGTTTGGCTGAACAAATTCAAGCGCTTTTAATGCTGCTGCTTTTTTCATTTCATCTTGAGTCATGAGCTACCTGTTAATTTTATTGCTAATATGTTGTTTTTACTTAAGCTTTTTATAGCTAAATGAAAATAGCGAAATAATTCGACCTCTATTAACAGTTGAGGTTGAAGCGCTTAAGTTTTTCAATGCTTTTTAAGGAGCGAGATTATAGCAGCGTTATTCGCTGGTGTAGATTATTCTTTTTAAAATATTGCAATTTTTTTATACATTTTAAATATTGTTGCTGAGCCTAATTAATAGGCTTTTTTTGGGGGAATAGAGTTTTTACACTATAATGTTATTTTCAGGCGTAATAATTTCAGCTAAAGGCATATCCCAAGCTTCAATAGGAAGGCTTTCTACTTCTTGGCACTGGTGAGCTAAACCAATAATATTAGTTAATTTATTTTGTGTTTGGTTCTTTTGAATATAAGAAAGCGTGCGATCATAAAAACCGCCTCCCATGCCTAATCGGTTACCAGACTTATCAAAAGCAACTAATGGTGTGAATATAATATCTAACTCAAGTGGAGAACACTGAGTGGTGATATTTAATTTAGGCTCTGAAATACCAAATTGATTTTTTGTCATTATGGTTTCAGGCGTATAGTTAAAGAATAATAAATTACCTTCACTAAATGGGTGAACAACGGGTAAATAAATTTGAACATTATGCGTTTTTTTTGTGTACCAACACCAATCAATAAATGGTTGTGGGTTTAGCTCACCGTCGTTGGCTAAATATAACGCTAATTTAATTGGTATATTAGTAGTTGGTCGATTTTGTAAATAACCTAATACACGCTTTTGTAGTTGTATAGACAGCTGAAAAGCATAACTTTCTTGCTCTACTGTTGATAAGTTACGACGCCTTTGACGTACAAGCCGACGAATGTCGGCTCTTGTTAATGTATTTTCTACAATTGATGTCATTAGAAGTATAACCTATTGGTTTACGCTTTAGTCTCTTCGTCTTTTAATGCTTCCCAATAACGTGTTTTCAAGGCAAAGAGTAAAATAACAATGGCAATACCAATACTGAAGGTTGATATTTGTAGGTATAACGCAGGAATTTGTTCAACGTTATTAGTATCGTAACGACCAGCTAATAAACCTGAAATAATATTACCAATAGAATAAGTTAATACGAATATTCCCATCATTTGCCCTAAAAAGCGCTTAGGAGCTAATTTACTAATCGCACTTAATGCGACAGGGCTTAAACACAATTCACCAACGGTATGTAAAAAGTAAGTAGCAATTAACCAACCGGGCGCAACTTTTAAACCATTTGCAGCATGTTGAGAAGCAAAAAACATAACAACGAAACCTAATGCCATAATAAAAATACCTGCAGCACACTTTAAACCATAGGCAGGAGTTACCATGCGCTTAGCTAAGTTAATCCAAAAAGCAGCTAAAAATGGCGCTAATAAAATAATAAAGTATGAGTTAGATTTTTGAAACCAAACGATAGGAATTTCGAATGTGCCGATTACTCTATTTGTATAGTCTCTTGCAAATAAATTAAGCGAAGAACCCGCTTGTTCAAAACCAGACCAAAAACAGGCAGAAGCAATGCAAATTAATAACAATGCCAGTAAGCGTTTTTTTTCGTTGCCAGTTAAATTTCCGCGAAAATAAATAAGTGCATAATAAAGTGCAAAAATACTAGTGAAAATATAAGCGACATTTTCAGCTACTGAACGAGGGTCTAATATTATTAAACCGTTGAATACTAATACTGTAATCACAGCAACACTCAGCAGTATCGCAGTAATAATTACCCAGCTTATTTTGGTATTTTTAGCTGATAACGGCGAAGGTGGCAATATTGCAGCACCGCCAAGTTTTTCTTTAGTAAAATGAAACTGTAATAACCCTAAGCCCATACCAACAGCTGCAGCGCCAAACGCCCAGTGCCAACCATGGCTTTCAGATAAATAGCCAGTAACGGTATAACCAATGATTGCACCAATATTAATACCCATGTAATACAATACATAACCACTGTCTTGTCGTGTATCACCATTACCATATAATTGGCCTACTAACGCACTAATATTGGGTTTTAATAAGCCTGTGCCGATAGTGACAAAAATCAAACCAACAAAGAATGACTTATCATTAGGTACCGCTAAAATTATATGGCCAAGCATAATGATAATACCACCATACCAAACTGCTTTTTGACCACCAATTAATCTATCGGCTATCCATCCGCCAGGTAAACCCATAAAGTAAACAGTACCTGTATATAAACCATAAATAGCCGTTGCCGATACTACTGTTAGAGCTAAACCACCATCTTGTAGTGTGGCGGTCATAAATAACACAAGTAATGCACGCATACCGTAGTAGCTCATGCGCTCCCATAGCTCAGTGAAAAATAAGGTTTGTAAACCCGCAGGGTGCCCAAAAAATGAATGAGTTGATGTGTTATTTGTTGATGATGAATCAGAAGCAGACATGCCAAAACCTGTAAATAGATAAAATTAATACAATAATGAGTTTGTTATACCTTTCACTAAAAATATGTGCAAGTAACAATTACCGGATAATTAATAAGTGAATATAATTATATGCACAGTAATTTCCAGTATACGTTACATGGTTTAGGGTATTATTTGAAAAAGAATACTGCTAGAATTTGACAATATATTGATATTTTTTGGTAAATGTATGATGTATTTAACATTATCAATTAATGTTCTATGTTTTTCTAAAATTTCACTCGCATAATAATAGGATTTAATTGCGCTTTATGAATAGTATGAAACAGTTATTTATCACTTCATTCATGTTGATTTTTACATGTTTATCAATCAGTGCTTATGCGGCACAACAACCCTCACAGGCTCAAATAGCACAATTTCAAAGTTTACCTAGTAGCCAGCAAGAAGCGCTTGCAAAACAGTTTGGTATTGATCTTAATTCGTTAAAGTCTGGGGCAAATAATACTGTTGCGAATCAACCTGCAATATTTGAGTCTGCTCAAGCTAGACCAGAAGAAGTAATAGAAGAACTTGATGATGAAGAAAAGTTTTTATTAAAAAACACCAAAGAATTAAAGCCTTTTGGTTATGATATTTTTGCGAACGCTCCTTCTACTTTTAATCCTGTAGCTAATATTGCTATTCCTAGTGATTATATTATTGGTGTTGGTGATAACATTTCTTTACAATTATTCGGTAAAGAAAGCTCACAGTATCAATTAGCTGTATCTCCAGAGGGTAATGTCTTTGTGCCTGAGTTAGGCCAGTTTCAAGTGGCTGGTTTGTCTTTTTCTGAGTTAAAACGTTTTCTTGTTGAAAAAGTGAAAGAACGCATTATTGGTGTAGATGCGATAGTGAGCCTTTCTGAACTTAAATCTATTCGTGTATTTGTACTTGGTGATGCATACAAGCCGGGTGCATATACTTTAAGTTCACTTTCAAGTGTTAGCCATGCATTATTTAGTGCTGGTGGTGTTAACGATATTGGTTCGTTACGTAATATTCAGTTAAAACGTGCTGGTAAATTAGTTCAAAATTTTGATTTGTATGATCTGTTGATAAACGGTGATGCGAGTGGTGATAGCTTATTACAGTCAGGTGATGTTGTTTTTATTAAACCTAAAGGTAATATGGTTACTGTTGCTGGTGAAGTTAGGCGACCTGCTATTTATGAAGTATTGCCAAACAATACTGTAAATGATGTTATCAACATGGCGGGCGGTATGTTACCAAATGCTCATAAAGAGTTAGTGACAATAGAGCGTATTAATAATAACTTTCGTACAGCAGTGAATTTAAATTTAAGCAAGAAAAATTCATTAAAAGAAGCATTGTACGATGGCGACTTCATTCAAGTAAAAGCAAAATCGCAAAATTATCGTGATGCGATTACTGTTATTGGCGCTGTTACAAGACCAGGTAAATATCAATATCAATATGGTAATAAAATAACGAATCTTTTCGATAGTATTGATACCAGCCTGCTTCCTGATGCAGACTTGCTTTATAGTTTAGTTTTACGTGAAATTGATAATGCTAGAAATATAGAAGTACATCAGTTTTCACTTGCTAAAGCTTTAGCTGAACCTTCTGGTTATGATAACTTGTTATTAAAATCAGGTGATAAAGTGATTGTTTTTTCACAACAATCGTTAATATTAGAAGATGAATTAACGCTTGATGCACTTGCTTATACTCAACAAGATTTATTAGAAAAATCACAGTTATTAGCAAAAGATAAATTTGAAGAAAAAGCATTTTGGGATAAGTACGGAAATCAAAATCAACAGCCTATTACAAGTGAAGAAAACTCATCAAGCGACTTTAATACTGCATTATCGACAATTACTAATCGAGAAGTAAATAAAGAAAGCGAACGTTCAATTAAACAATATCATGTCTTTTCACGCCAACGTTTGTTAGCATCAATTAATGAACAGTTAATAAGACAAAGTGCTGCTGGGCAACCATTGCAGCTTGTTGAAATTGATGGCCAAGTTAAATTCCCAGGTATTTACCCACTAGCTAAAAGTAGTACATTAACAGATATTGTTTTAGCAGCCGGTGGTGTTAAAGAGTCAGCTTACTTAGCACGTGTTGATGTTACTCGTAATGTGTTCATGAACCTTGAATCTATTAATTTACAAGATCATCAAATTTCTAAAGAAAATTTACAATTAAATTTAACATCGGCATTTTCAGGTGATGTTAGCCACAATGTTCAAATGCAAAGTAAAGACAGAATATATATCCATCAAATACCTTCATGGTCAGAAAACCAGACTATTGAACTAAAAGGAGAATTTGTTTTTCCTGGTCGTTATACTATTCAGCGTGGCGATACACTTAAAGATGTAATTGCTAGAGCGGGTGGCTTTACAAAATATGCAGCAATAAATGGCTCTGTTTTTACTCGAGAAAAGTTAAAGGTACTTGAACAAGATAATATAGCTAAGTTAACCAGCAATCTACGTTTAGAGTATGCATCTAAGTCATTAACAGATGATACTGCAGTTGCTTATGCAGACTCACAAAATTTAATAAGAGATTTAGGGCAGCTAGAGCCTATTGGTCGATTAGTTATTGATTTAGAATCTATTCTTAACGAAAAAAGTATTCAGCAAAGTCTGCTTTTAGAAGCTGGAGATGTATTAATAGTACCATCGTTGAAAAACTCTATTAATGTGATTGGTCAAATACAAGTAACATCTTCACATATCTATCAAAGTGGTTTAACTGCATTTGATTATATTGCGCAAAGTGGAGGCACAAAAAATAGAGCTGACGAGAAGCGCATATATGTTATTGCGGCTAATGGCTCTGTGAAAATAATTAACCAAAAGAAAGCATGGTTTGCCAGAAGTAACCAATTAGTATTAAATCCAGGCGATACTATTGTTGTGCCTCTTAATACTGATTATGTAAGTAATATAGATTTATGGTCATCTGCTACCGATATTTTATTTAACACAGCAGTGGCAATAGCTGCTATTACAGGTATATAGAGTATATTGTTAATACATAAAGATGCTTTAATAATAATGTTGTTTTGAATTAATTTAAGTAATCAGGCATATAGTCTAAGGCTTGGTTACTTAAATAATTATAGTATTGTTGTAAATACTGTTGCATGGGTGGCATTATGAGCAAAGGTAATTATATACACTGTTTGGAGCAATTTAATTAATGCGTATTTTTGCGGTTATTGGCTTAGGAAATATTGCAAAACGTCATAGAAAAAATTTAAAAATAATATACCCTAACGCATTTATTTATGCTGTTTCATCTAGTAACCGTATTGTTAATGAAGAACTTGCTTATTGTGATACAGTTTTAAGCAACCTAACGCCTTTACTTTCTATCAATCTTGATATGGTTATAGTCGCATCTCCTGCACCTTATCATTCCTGTCATACTATTCCTTTTTTGAAAAAGGGGACCCCTGTATTAATTGAAAAACCGGTGACGGCTTCTAACTGTGATCTTATAGAGCTAACTTCAATAGCTAACTATTATCAAACACCTATATGTATCGGTTATTGTCTTCGCTACTTGCCATCAGCAAATATAGTAAAAAAGATACTCACCAATGGCTCTTTAGGTACTATATATAATAGTTTTATTAGTTTTGGTCAGTATTTACCTGATTGGCGACCTAACTCTGATTACAAGAA
>JALZUE010000103.1 GCA_023301705.1 Alteromonadaceae bacterium
AAGGCAGCATGCGTACATTACAAGCTTAATATTTTCAATTATGTCTACTTCATTAGAGAACGTGACCATTTTCATTCTATGTATACGCTCAAGTGCTAATAAACCCCCTAATGCATGTGTATTGCCCATTCGTCTAATCGCTTGAATGCTTTGATAAGGTAATGTTGTTTTTAGCGTGTAAGGCGAGTTAGTTTTAAAAATATGGTGTTTTATTTTAGACGGCATTTTTAATAAAAAGTCATAGAAAAAACATTCAGGCTTTTTGTGATTTTAAAAACACACATCCGTCAGCGCTGCATGACAGTGGCTTGTTCCGTTAATTGATGTGTATTGATTTTTGTACGTATTACAGCCGTATATTTGTAATTTATACTATTACTGATATAATGTACGTATGTAATACGTATAGGAGAAATATTATGTTATCTGTAGCCCTTAAAAAAGATGCTCGATTAGACTTAAAAACAACCGCTCAAAATAAAGAGTTATTAGCTCAAGCCGCTTTAATACGTGGTGTGGATATGACAACATTTATTATGATGCCTGCATTAAAAGCAGCAAGAGAAGTGGTGGAATATAATGAAAAGCTTAAGCTGAATCAGCAAGAGCAACAGTCATTATTTACAGCATTATCTAAACCGGTAAAACCAACGAATGACTTAAAAGAGTTATTATCGGTAGGAACTTTTAGTGAGCGATAATCGATTTATACTAGAAAAATACGATCCGACTACAAGCTACTTTCAACAAAAGAAATTTGATTGTGGTAATAAATTGATTAATAAGTTTGTACATGGCTCATTGAAAAAGCAGGTAAGCCGTCATTTTTCACAAGCGTATGTTTTGCTTGATTTAGATGATAATGAACGGTTTTCTGCTTTTTATAACTTAACGTCATTCAAGTTACAAGGCAGTGAATTAGACACTATTTCACAAGGCAGCTTACCGAGAGACATTCCCTGTGTACGCCTTGTTATGTTAGGTGTGAATACGTCATTACAAAATAAAGGGTTAGGTCGAAAACTAATGTCTGATGCACTACACCGTGTACATAGAGCTTCGAAAGAAATTGGTATTTATGGCTTATATTTAGATGCAGAGCCAAGTGCAATAAACTTCTATTTATCGTTAGGTTTCAATCGATTAGATGAGGCAAATACAGATGGTAGTAATGTAAATGAAACTGGAAAAATGTTTTTAAGTATTGATGTTATTAATGCATTATTAGATTAGTTTCTAACCCTTTCTAAATTATCCTAATTTCTTGGTTTATACACCTGCTTTGTTCACATGAATGGTCGGGTGTAAATAAAAGGGGTCGGTGACATTTGATAACTGATCTCATTTATCTTTTTGATAAATTGTACTAGGTTATAAGATAATGAATAGTCGAAAGGAGTCGACATACCTCGTAAGCCTAGAATGTTTCTCGCTGGTGTTCCTTGTCATATTATTTCACGCGGTAATAATCGTAGTGTTTGTTTTTTTGCGGAAGCGGATTATTTATATTATTTAGAATGCCTAAATGGCGCATGTATAAAATATGGCTCGGCTGTTCATGCGTACGTTCTAATGACAAACCATGTACATTTGCTAATAACGCCATCGTCAACCTCTGCTATCTCTAAAGTAATGCAATCTGTTGGTCGACGCTATGTTCAATATATTAATAAAACATATCATCGATCAGGTACCTTATGGGAAGGGCGTTACAAGGCAAGCATTGTAGATGCTGAAGATTATCTTTTAGCTTGTTATCGTTATATTGAGCTGAATCCGGTGCGTGCAAATATGGTAGAGCAACCTATTGAATATCGTTGGTCTAGTTACGCTGTGAATTGTGGATTTAAACCTCGTAAAAATTTAGTTATGCATGAAGTTTATTCACGTTTAGGTATTACTGATGAGGCTAGGTACTTTGCATATCGAGAGTTATTTCGTGTAGATTTAGGTTTAATTTTACAATTAACACTACAAAGCTTTTCTTCGAGCATAGAAGGTACTATATGGCTGTATTGCTGCTCAATCATATTAACACTGGTACCATATTGCTTGGTAATAATATCGATACGTAAATCACGACGCAAAAATTGCCATGTAATATAGCTATTGCTAAGAGAATAGAGAGTTCTAGAACCATTAGCCGAATCTTTTAAGTTACACTTTTCTAATACTTTGCGAAACGTTATAACTAACTCATTTGTTGTTTCTTCATATTCAAGTCTAAATAGTAGGTTACTAGGTTTTCTATTCGGAAAGCACTCACGTAATTGTTCACAACAGCCCCATATTTTATTATGAGCAATCGCTTTATTTAGTTCTTTTTCATTAGTCGCTTTGCTATACCATTTATCATAGAGTATGAATCGGGCGTATCAACGTTGACTATTGTTTTGTTTGAATACTAGTATTCATTAAAACTGAAGTTTTGAAAGGAGCTCATAAAAGTTCTTTGTTTAAATTTTTGATTTATAATTATTTAATTTAATTTTTATATCAAAGAACCCCCGTTTTAACAGCGTGGCGGTTTGAGTCCGCCCACCGTTATTATTTTTAATTTAACAATATCAAATGTTAATTAAGAGCGAAGTGCAATTAATGTTTGGTAGAATGGAATTGCAAGGTCAGCGTACAATTCTGCAAGTTGTTCACCTGTAGGGCTTTTCCAGTCTCTTTGGAGCTCAGCCGTTATACCAACAGTTGAATTCATAGTAACGCCTGCAGCAGACATACGTGCAATAGACGTTGCTTGAGCTGTTTGGTTCCAAGTACCCGATGCGTCAATAATTGCATGAACATTGTAACCTCGATCAATAGCACTAAGTGCTGCAAAGGTTAAACAAACATCAGTAGATATTCCTGCAATGATAAGGTTTTTTCGTCCCATTGCTTCTATTGCTTCAGCAAACTCAGCATAATCAAAAGCGTCAATCTCACCAGTACGTTGAATAATTTTCACATTAGGCAATTCATTCGTTACTTGTGGGATGAGTGGGCCATTTGGACCATCTTCTGCAGAAGTGGTTAATATAACTGGAATATCAAACATTTTAGCTACTCTTGCTAAAGTTGCAGCATTTCGGCGTACCATGTCTTGATCTAAATCTTGAACACCAAGTAATAAGCCTGTTTGATGATCTACTAATAGGAACGCGCTGTTTTCTGGGGTTAAACGGTTATTTGGATAGTGTTGTGTTGTCATGTTTATTTCTCTTTAATTAAGTAATTATATTGTGTTTATTTCTACTGTATTAGATATTAATAGTTCTCATTGTTGACAAAAACATACTATCAAAGAAATAATAGTTCTCTTAATTAGAACTGATTGGTGTGTTATTTATGGATAAGTATCAAGAAATGAAAACATTCGTACATATTGTCGATTCGGGGGGAATTAGCCACGCTTCAAACAAACTTAATATTGCTAAGTCAGCTGTTAGTCGTCGTTTAAGTGATCTTGAATCACGTTTACATATTCAATTATTTAATCGATCAACTAGAAAGCTGTCGCTCACCGATACAGGTAGAGCTTATTATGAACAATGTTTACGATTACTTAATGATTTGGAAGAAGTTGAATCTTCAGTCACTAATGAAAATGTTAAACTTACGGGTAAACTTCGTATTGCCGCACCGCAGTCTTTTGGTCTTGCGCATTTAGGTAGTGTCGTTGAAACTTTTATTCTTGATAATCCTGATATACAAATTGAACTTGATTTAGATGATAGACGTGCGAATATTATTGAGGAACATTATGATGTAGCGTTAAGAATAGGTGTACTAGAAGACTCTCAGTTGATTGCAAAAAAATTATTTAGGCTTAATCTTGTTCCTGTGGCTAGTACAAAGTTTTTGAATGATTATGGTATACCAGAAACGACTAAAGACTTAGAGTCTTTGCCAATGTTTGGCTACATGTTAAGTAGCGATTATCTTCATTATACAGATCCCCAAGGAATCATAGGCCATATTAAACCTAAAATTGTACATTCTTGTAGTGATGGAGATTTTATTGCTGAGTTAATTTCAAAGGGTATTGGGTATAGTATTTTACCTACTTTTATTGCATATAAGTATATAGCTAATAATAGACTAGTTCCGTTGTTACCCGACTATACATGGGGGAATGAGAATGCATATGTTGTTTACCCTTCGAACCGTCATTTATCTAGACGTGTACGAGTATTTATTGATCATTTAACAATGAATTTTGAAAATACACCTTATTGGGATAAGTACGCTAAATTATTTAAGGTATAAATCGAAAAGGTTAAATTATTTTACAACCCAGTTTGTTGAGGTTTTTATGTTTAAGTGTAAAACAACAATGGGTGAGTAAAATAGCAAATAAATAGCGGGCATGGTTAAAGTAATTACACTAGACAGTATTTAATTAATAAAAATATGGGTTGCTTAATAACAAAAAGGCAATGGATATCAAGTACAGGTATTTAAGAGTATTTAATACGAAGAGGAAATAATTAAAGATAAACTATTGTAAAAAATTTATTGATAAAATGAACCCTCAACTCTCTGGTTTGGCTCTTACTGGTTAAATTAATAATATAAACCTCAACAACGTTACGTTGTTTTAACCTTTTAGAGAGTCACACCATGTATGTAAACAAGGCGCATAAAGTTTCACGTTTAGCAGGAGTTATCACAGCAATTTTATTGTTAAACGCTTGTGACAGTAACGATAATAATGACGAAGTTATAATCGAACCAGACAACGCAGCTATTCCGGCTCAACCAGAAATTACTCGTGGAGTATTGAACCAAGCATTAATTTCAGGTGAATTACCTGCAGGTTCATTGCCAGCTGCATCGTTACCAGCAGCATCATTGCCCGCTGTGTCATTACCTACATTTGAACTTGAAGAATCACCATCAATTGTTGAGCTACGTACGTTAAGTGTCACTATGCAAGCCAGCCAAGAAGTGGGCGCAGAGATTGTAGAAGGCGACTCGGTATTAACCGCTATTGGTAATATTACAGTTAATGAAAATACAGGCGCGATCATTGGAACAGTAGTTGCCAGTAATATAGCGACTGACGATGCAGTGACCATGGTGCATATTCATTCAGGTTTTGCTGGTGAAAATGGCCCTGTACTAATAGGCTTTACCGTTGACAGTAATGATCCAACGGTTTATTCACTAAATGCCAACATTTCTGATTTAGCAGACTTCACAGGTAACGACCTTGAAACATTTTTAGACGGTGGCTGGTACTTAAATTTACATACTACGTCTAACCCATCAGGGCATGTGCGTGGTCAAATATTTACAAATGACGTTGATGTAGCTCGCACTGAATTACAAGGCCAACAAGAAAACCCAGCCATTATTAATGCTGACGGTATTTCAGGTATTGGTTATGTCACACTAAACCCTAGTGAAAACGAAATTGTTGCCAATGTTCGCGTTGAAGGGTTCACTCCTTTCCTTGATGCACCTATTGGCCCAGTTCATTTACATACGGCTTTTGCTGGCGAAAATGGCGCAGTATTCTTACCGCTTAACCCTGTAGATGGTTCTGACACAATTTATAGAGCAACAGAAGCAGATGCTATTGTTGATACTATTGATTTCGCTCTTATTGCTGATGGCGGAACATACATTAATGTACATTCTGCAGAAAATGCAGGTGGTGAATTACGCGGGCAAATTGTTCCTCAAGGTATTGACGTTACTCGTTCTGAATTACAAGGCCAACAAGAAAACCCAGCCATTATTAATGCAGACGGTATTTCAGGTGTGGGTTATGTAACCATTAATGCCGCTGACCAAGCGATTGTTGGTAATGTTACTGTAGAAGGCTTTGTGCCATTTTTAGATGCTCCAATTGGCCCAGTGCATTTACATAACGGTTTTGCTGGTGAAAATGGCGCTGTATTCTTGCCTTTATTTGCAGTAGGTGGCTCTGATGTTTCTTTTAGAGGTACAGAAGTAGACGCAACTGAGACAATTGATTTTAGCCGTATTAGCCAAGGTGGCACATACATTAATGTTCATTCGGCAGAAAATGCGGGTGGTGAAATTCGCGGACAAGTTGTTCCTCGTAATGTAGATGTAGCGCGTACTGAATTACAAGGTCAACAAGAGAACTCTGCGGTTATTAATGCTGAAGGTGTATCGGGTGTAGGTTATGTAACTACAATACCAGAGCAAGATGAAATTGTTGCTAATGTAACTGTTGAAGGCTTTACTCCTTTCCTTGATGCTGATATTGGCCCAGTACATTTACACAATGGCTTTGCCGGTGAAAATGGTGGTGTATTCTTACCACTTCGCCCTGTAGAGGGTTCTAGCACTGTATTTAGAGCAACATCTCTTGACTCAATTGATACGATTGATTTCGAACGTATCGCTGATGGTGGTACTTATATTAATGTTCATTCTGCAGAAAATGGCAGTGGTGAAGTTCGCGGGCAAGTTGTTCCTCAAGGTGTTGATGTTTCTCGTACAGAGTTACAAGGTCAACAAGAAAACCCAGTTATTGTAAACGCCGAAGGTGTTTCGGGTGTTGGTTATGTCACTGTTAATGAACTAGATGAATCTATTGTGGGTAACGTAACCGTTGCTGGCTTTGTTCCATTTTTAGATGCGCCTATTGGGCCTGTGCATTTGCATAATGGTTTTGCCGGTGAAAATGGCGCTGTATTTTTACCGCTGTTTCCTGTTGATGATTCTGAAACTGTATTTAGCGGTACAGAACTAGATGCTATTGATACGATTGATTTTGACCGTATTGCAAGTGGTGGTACATACATTAACGTACATTCAGCAGAAAATGGTGGTGGTGAAATTCGCGGCCAAGTATTAACCAATAATATTGATGTTATAAGATCAGAATTACAAACAGAGCAAGAAGTACCAGCGATTGTTACTGCTATTTCAGATGATGTAAGCGGTATTGGTTATATTACGTTTGATAACCAAAATTCTGCATTCACCCCTGTTGCTAACGTAACAGTATCAGGCTTTGATGCAACTGATGTTCATGTTCATCGTGGCGGTGTTGCCGGTGTTGCGGGCCCTGTACAAATTAGCTTAACTGATGTTAGCCCTAGTGATGCACCAGGCACTGTATTCACATCTAACGATGGCGCAATATTTAGCTTAAATGGTTTTCTTAATGGGGCGTATTACTTCAATGCTCACTCGGTTGTGAATCCTGCTGGTGAAATTCGTGGTCAAATATTAAACGATAATGTAAGTGCATTTAGAGCTGAGGTTGATAGCTCGCAAGTATTGTCTGAATCTGCATCAACGACTTCAACAGGGGTAGGTTTCATTACGGTTAACTTGAGTACTGAAGGGTTTAACGCTAACTTTCAAGCCTTTGATTTTGAACCTGATAGCGTTTCTTTGAATGTTGTTGGCGACAATAATAATTTTTTTAGAGCATTGACTAACCAAGAAAATGGTTTCTTTAGTGCACAAGATCAAGTCTTTAATCTACAAGGGTTATTGAATGGTGCATACTCAATTCAAACTGAAGAAACAGCACCTTAATTTCTATCTAAAAATATAGGTTACACGCTATATTCAAAGCTCGGTATGATAAATACCGAGCTTTTTTATTTTAAATATTAAATAGGTTGATGAGGGGGGTATTATTATATTCAGCATTCCATCGTAAAGCTTTCTTGCGTGTTTGGCTTCAGATAAGCCA
>JALZUE010000104.1 GCA_023301705.1 Alteromonadaceae bacterium
CGTACAAAACTGTATAACGATTGTGGGTGCGTAGTTAAGTGAGTTAGCTTAATACCTAATGATTTAAAGCCACCCGTTTTTGAATGACTTTTAATCGATAAAACAATAACACTGCTGCAGCCGAAAGGCCGGCAATAAAACCAATCCAAAAGCCAGCTGGCCCCATTCTTGGGGTAATTATATCTGTCATACCTAATAGGTACCCAAGCGTTAAGCCTATTGACCAATAAGAAATAAAGGTGATGAGTAAGATCGCTTTTGTGTCTTTATAACCACGAAGTGCTCCTGCTGCAATAACCTGTATAGCATCAGAAAACTGAAACATAGCAGCCAGTAACAATAACTGTGAGGCCAGTGATATAACCTCAGTATCGTTAGTATAAATAGAACCGATATAATCACGTAACAATAATGTGATTGAAGCCGTAAAAATAGCGAGCCCAAAAGTAAACAAGAAAGCATGTTTACATAATTGTTCTGCTTTCTTTGCATCGTTTGTACCTAAAGCAAAACCAACTTTCACTGTTACTGCCATTGCAAAGCTTAGTGGAATCATGAAAATAACACCTGAGTAATTCAATGCTATTTGGTGGCTTGCAACAATATCAGCACCTAACGGCGCAATAATAATAGCAACAGCAGTAAATAAACTAACTTCAAATAATAAAGAAAGCGCAATTGGCACACCAACAGATAAAATATGTTTAATTTCGTTTAACTTAGGCTTAGGAAAGTATTTAAAAATACGTACTTGGCTAAAACTTGATGACTTTCGTATATAAAACCACATACCGAATGCCATCAAGTAGAAGACAATCGCAGAGGCAATACCGCAACCTGCACCACCAAATGCAGGTATACCGAAAGCGCCATAGATAAAAACATAATTCAGTGGAATATTAATTAGTAAACCTATAATACTAATATACATAGCAGGTTTACTGATTGCTAAGCCTTCAGCACAATTCCGTAACACTAAGAATAAACAAAAGCCAGGCATACCAAGCACAATAAATAACAGATAATCAATTATTAAGGTGTGTAATTGTGGCTCTAATTGCAAGAAATTGACTATTGCAGGTATAAACAAATAAAAGCCAGCAACGCAGCATAATGAAATAAATAAGACTATCCAGATACTTTGCTGCGTATTTTTAGTGATTGCATCAAATGCTTTAGCGCCTGAATGCTGAGATACAATGGATGCTAATGCCATCATTAACCCATGCACCATTAATGAAATAGGTAACCAAATACTGCTAGCAATGGCGACAGCAGCCAAATCAGTTGCACTGACTCTCCCCGCCATTATGGTATCAAAAAAACCAACTAAATTAGGAATAAGCTGTGTAATAAGAATAGGTATGAATAATTGAACAAGTGATTTTATATTTAAAGCAAAATTTTGATATTTCATTAATGCGTTTTACAGTAAAATGCTAATAGGTCATTAACTATGGATAATATATGTTTACAGGTATTGTGCAAACTAAAGCTGCTGTTTTATCAGCGTTATATAATAATAACTTTTTAAAGCTTACCATTGATTTAGATAAACGCTTTATTAAAAATCTAGAAAAAGGGGCAAGCGTCGCCATTAATGGCATATGTTTAACAGCAGTAGATTTTGCCGAAACAGATAATAATCACGCTTGCATTGACTTCGATGTAATAGATGAAACGTTACGCGTTACTAACTTAAGTCAATTAAAACAGGGTGATACGTTAAATGTTGAGCGTTCACTAAAAATTGGCGATGAAATTGGTGGGCACATGGTGAGTGGCCATATTCATTGCCAAGCAGGTATTATTGCTATTGAGAAAACGCACGCCAATTGCAAAGTTGATTTTGAAATGCCAACTGAATTTATAAAGTATGTATTACCGAAAGGTTTTATTACTATTAACGGAATTAGTTTAACTGTGGGGCAAGTATTAGATAATACGTTTAGTGTACACCTAATTCCTGAAACATTATCTGTGACTAATTTAGGTGAAGCTGTTGCCGCTGATTTAGTGAACATTGAGCTTGATCAACAAACCATGACCATAGTGAACACGATTGAGCGCATGAAGTTATAACTTTACATTATGTAATGTTCACAATTCTTATACGCTTATCATTGCATTAAATAGGGATTTCCCCTATATTTGCGCCTCTATTTTTTGTTTTAAGTAAACAATTAATAAATTAATCATTTTTAATGCACTGTTTACACTGAAAACAGTGCGTTAAGTCAATTAAAGTAACAAGTGGCACTTAGTATGTGTCACCACTGTATAAAGGAAGTTTCATGCCTGTTATAACTCTCCCAGACGGAAGTCAGCGTTCATTTGAACAATCAGTATCTGTAATGGATGTTGCCCTAGACATAGGACCTGGTCTTGCAAAAGCAACCATTGCTGGTCGCATTGATGGTAATCTAGTAGATGCTTGTGAATTAATCACGAAAGATTCTGCGTTACAACTAATTACCAGTAAAGACAGTGAAGGGCTTGAAATTATTCGTCACTCATGTGCGCATTTATTAGGGCATGCAATTAAGCAGTTATACCCAACAGTAAAAATGGCTATTGGTCCAACGATTGATAATGGCTTCTACTATGACGTTGATTTAGAAGAGTCTATTACTGAAGATGACTTAACGAAATTAGAAAAACGTATGACAGAGCTTGCTCGTACAGGCTATGAAGTAGTGAAGAAAACTGGCTCTTGGCAAGATGCTTATGATGCATTTACCGAGCGTGGTGAGGAATACAAGTTACAAATTCTTGATGAAAATATCGCTAAAACAGATACTCCAGCATTATATCATCACCAAGAATATATCGATATGTGTCGTGGCCCTCATGTACCAAGCATGCGTCATTGTCATCACTTTAAATTAATGAAAGTAGCTGGCGCATATTGGCGTGGTGATTCAGATAATAAAATGTTGCAACGTATTTACGGTACAGCATGGGCTGATAAAAAGCAGCTTAAAGCTTATATTCAACGTTTAGCGGAAGCTGAAAAGCGTGATCACCGTAAAATTGGTAAAACATTGGATCTTTTCCACTGGCAAGAAGAAGCGCCGGGCATGGTGTTTTGGCATAACGACGGTTGGACAATTTATAAAACACTAGAAGATTACATGCGTACACAGCTATTTAAATATAGCTATGAAGAAGTACGAGCGCCGTTAATTTTAGACGTAGGTATGTGGGAAAAGTCAGGACACTGGGATAAATACGGTGACATGATCTTTTCAACAGAATCTGAAAAACGTACATACGCGGTTAAACCAATGAACTGTCCAGGACATCTTCAAATATTTAATCAAGGGTTAAAATCATACCGTGATTTACCTTACCGTATGGCTGAATTTGGCTTAGTGCACAGAAATGAACCGTCAGGTTCATTACACGGCTTAATGAGAGTACGTTCATTCACACAAGATGATGCACATATTTTCTGTACAGAAGATCAAATACAACAAGAAGTATCAACATGTATTGAAATGGTCTTTGATACTTACAAAACTTTTGGTTTTGAAGAAATTGAAATAAAATTATCAACACGACCAGAACAACGTGTTGGTTCTGAAGAGATTTGGGACAAAGCTGAGCAAGCCTTAGCGCAAGCATTAGAAGCTAATGGTATTAACTTTGAATATCAACCAGGTGAGGGTGCATTCTACGGTCCTAAAATTGAATTTACATTACATGACTGTTTAGGCCGTGCATGGCAATGTGGTACAATTCAACTTGATTTCTCAATGCCAGGTCGTTTAGGTGCTACTTACATCGGTGAAGATGGTGAAAAATATGAACCTGTAATGATTCACAGAGCTATTTTAGGTTCATTAGAGCGTTTTATTGGTATTTTAATTGAAGAATATTCAGGTAAATTCCCAACGTGGTTATCACCAACGCAAGCAGTAATTATGAATATTACTGACAAACAAGCGCCATATTGTGAAAAAATAGTTAAAAAACTAAAAGAAAATGGATTTAGAGCCAACTTAGACTTGAGAAATGAGAAGATAGGCTTTAAAATTCGCGAGCATACATTAAAACGTGTTCCGTATCTTTTAGTTGTTGGTGACAAAGAAATGGAGAGCGGCGAAATTGCTGTTCGTACACGTAGTGGTGA
The DNA here is from genome assembly GCA_023301705.1 of Alteromonadaceae bacterium. Taxonomy (GTDB): domain Bacteria; phylum Pseudomonadota; class Gammaproteobacteria; order Enterobacterales; family Alteromonadaceae; genus JALZUE01. Next base: position 4,136 of record JALZUE010000104.1, read on the forward strand.
AGATTTAGGTAAAATGTCTGTTGAAGACTTTCTAGCGAAAATGACGCAAGAAGTAAATTCAAGAGCATAAAATATATTTAACACTAACCCTAATGAGAAAAAGGGTTAGACTTTTATTAAGTTCTTTGGAGGAACTGACTATTAAAAATGGTCCTAAAGGCGGTCAAAAAGAACCGGCACATCGTTTAAACGAATTAAT
>JALZUE010000105.1 GCA_023301705.1 Alteromonadaceae bacterium
GACTTTTTAGCACTTAATAAAGCGTCGACTACATCTCAAGTAACCTCGTCAATTGCAAATATTACGAGTATTGCTGCACCGCTCACTAATGAATGGAAAGTACGCGTTATTTATGGCCCACATGGGGCACCAGACTTTTTCACTCAAGATGATATTCACACGATTAATAAGCATAAATGGGAAGTTCACTACAACTCAAGCCGAACAGGTATTCGTTTAATTGGCCCTAAGCCTCATTGGGCAAGAGCAACTGGTGGGGAAGCAGGGCTTCACCCGTCAAATATTCACGATAATGCTTATGCATTTGGTGCTGTAGATTTTACTGGGGATATGCCAGTAATTTTAGGCCCCGATGGCCCAAGTTTAGGGGGCTTTGTGTGCCCATTCACCGTTATTTCTGCTGACTTATGGAAATTAGGTCAACTAAAAGCAGGTGATAAATTGTCGTTTGAAGTGGTTGATTTACCTACGGCTAAAGCAATAGAAACAGCTCAGCTAACTCAGTTATCATCATTAACGGCACAGGTTGTTGATTACAACACAGTAACATTAAATACCGACAGCACACCCGTCATTGATACGTTGAGTACTAATGATGGTGAGCCTGACATTATTTTTAGACAAACTGGCGATAAGTTTTTATTGATTGAATATGGTGATCTTGTGCTTGATTTAGCATTACGTGCTCGCGTTCAAGCTTTATTAGAATCAGTGAAAAAAGAAAATATACCTGGTGTATTAGAATTAACACCTGGCATAAGATCACTACAAATTCATTATAACAATTTGCAAATATCAGTAACTGAAATTATCGATAAAGTTAAAATACTAGATATTGCTCTGGGTGATACTAGCCAACTTAACTTTGAGTCACGCATTGTTCACTTACCACTAAGTTGGGATGATAAAGCGTGTCAGCTAGCAATAGAAAAGTATATTCAATCGGTAAGAAAAGACGCGCCGTGGTGCCCGTCAAACCTAGAGTTTATTCGCCGAATTAATGGATTAACAGATATTGAAGCAGTTAAAGAAATTGTTTTTGATGCTAGTTATTTAGTGCTTGGCTTAGGTGATGTTTACTTAGGTGCGCCAGTAGCGACGCCATTAGATCCTTGTCACCGTTTAGTAACCACAAAATATAATCCTGCCAGAACATGGACAGCTGAAAACTCTGTAGGTATCGGCGGCGCTTATATGTGTGTATACGGTATGGAAGGGCCAGGAGGCTACCAATTTGTTGGGCGCACAGCGCAAATGTGGAACCGCTACCGTAAAACAGATGTATTTGATAAACCATGGTTGTTGCGTTTATTTGATCAAATTCGTTTTTATCCTGTGTCTCATGATGAGCTTGAAGTTATTCGTGCTGACTTCCCTATTGGTAATTGGCAACCAAAAATAGAAACAAGCACTATATCGATGCCAGAATTAGCAAAAAAATGGTCTAAGCAACAGCGAGATATTGATAAGTTTGTTGAGCAACGAGAACGTGCTTATGAGCATGAAATGACAGAGTGGAAACGCACCGGTCAACTCAACTACCAAGCAGATATTGACGTACCTATTGATGATGTTGAATTAATATTAGATTCAAATGAATATATTGTTGAATCATCAACCGCTGGCAGTGTTTGGCTTGTGGAGGTCAGTGAGGGAAGCAAACTAAATACTGGCGATAATTTAATTATTTTAGAATCAATGAAAATGGAAATAGGTATTGCTGCCCATGAACCATCACAAGTAGTCAAAATACTGGTAGAAACTGGTCAGCAAATACAAGCTGGGCAACCGTTAGCCATTTTAAAAACGAATAACAATAACGAAAACATTTGTACTGATAATGAAAATAGTAAAGAGCGAGGCATAAAATGAATTTGAGTATTTCAGTATTACAAAAAGCGTATCAATCTAAAAGTACTACACCTGCTAAGCTTTTTACACAATTACGTGAAAAAGCGAATACATTAGAAAATGTGTGGATTCACTTATTATCTAAAGATGAATTACAACCTTATATTGATGCTTTATCTGCAAAATCACCAGACGATTACCCATTGTGGGGTATTCCATTTGCTATCAAAGACAATATTGATTTAGCGGGCATACCAACAACAGCAGCTTGTTCGGAATTTACTTATACCCCTAAAAAATCAGCTCATGTAATAGAACAACTAATTAATGCAGGCGCAATACCTTTAGGAAAAACAAACCTTGACCAGTTTGCAACAGGTTTAGTTGGAACGCGTTCACCCTATGGCGCAACACCTAATGCCTTTAATAAAGCATATATTTCAGGTGGCTCGAGTTCTGGCTCTGCGGTATCAACCGCTGCTGGTGTAGTATCATTTGCATTAGGTACAGACACGGCAGGCTCAGGCAGAGTTCCGGCATGTTTTAATAACTTAATTGGCTTAAAACCGAGCAAAGGCTTACTATCAAATACAGGAGTTGTTCCTGCGTGTAAAAGTATTGATTGCATGAGTATTTTTAGCTTAACTGCTGATGATGCTCAAACAGTATTTTCAATCGCAGCTAATTATGACGAAACAGATTGTTTTTCTCGCCATAACCCTGTTACTAATCAAGGTTGCGTAAACCTAGCTCACGACTTTACGTTTGCAGTACCTCTTCAAGAACAATTAGCTTTTTTTGGTGATGATGATTACCAACAAGCATTCGCGTTAGCTATAGAGCAGCTGATTGAGCTAGGCGGAAGTAAGCTAGAAGTTGATTTTTCACCAATGCTAGACGCAGCACGTTTATTGTATGAAGGTCCTTGGGTGGCAGAGCGCTATCTTGCAACACAAGATATTTTATTAAATAAGCCAGAAGCAATGATGGATGTCACACGTACAATTATTTCAGGTGGTTCAACACCAAAGGCTACTGATAGTTTTGCTGCGCTTTATAAACTACAAGCATTAAAAAAACTAGCGGATAAATTAGTAGCAAGTGTTGATGTGCTAGTAACGCCTACAGCAGGGCGTCACTTTACACTTGCAGAAATTGAAGAAGAACCAATACTACGTAATTCACAGTTAGGTTATTACACAAACTTTATGAATTTATTAGATTTTTCTGCTATTGCAGTACCCACTAGCTTTACGAAAAATAAAATGCCTTTTGGCATTACTGTATTTAGTGATGCGATGGAAGATCAAAAGTTATTAACACTCGCTAAGCGCATTCAACAATCAACAAAACTACCATTAGGGGCAACGAGTTTTTCTTATGAAGCAAGAGAAAGCTCGCAATATAACCTCGGTTATATTGATGTTGTTGTGTGTGGTGCCCACTTGTCAGGTATGGCATTGAATCATCAATTAACCGAACGAGGTGCCATACTAAAACAGGTGACAGAGTCTGCTGCTGCATACCGTATGTATGCATTACCGGGAAATATAGAACGCCCAGCTATGGTTCGTGATGAAGACAGCGCTGAAGCATTTGCTGTAGAGGTTTGGTCATTACCTATTGCTGAGTTTGGCTCTTTCGTACATGGTATTGCACAGCCACTTGGTATTGGTAAAGTAGAGCTTGCTTCAGGAGATTATGTCACTGGATTTATTGCAGAAAGCTATGCAAAAACATTAGGTCGAGATATCAGTGATTTTAAAGGCTGGAGAAATTACCTAAAAAATACTTAAAAGACTAAAAAGGTTAAATAACATCAGTTTATTTAACCTTTATTCTGGTTTAAAAATACTAATCACTCGACCTAGAATTTGATGCTTATTCACAGGGCCCAGCTGTTCAATAGGCACGCTTTTTTCATTTTCGCCTTTGCTCCAGATAAAGCCACTTTTATCAATCGTCGCAACCGTTTTAACAATAATGCCAAACTTAGGATGATCAATAACTAAACGGTGACCTTCTTTTATCGGTAAAAGCGACAACCACCGAGTCGCTAGAATAAAGCTGCCAGGTGGAATAACAGGTGCCATGCTGACCCCTTGTACTTTCCAAATTTTTAATCCGAATACCATTAAGGTTTTAAATCCGGATAAACCACACTTTCTGCAGGTGGATACGGGCAATTAGCACGAAATACATTTACACCTTTGGTTTGCCAAAATATTTCTGCAAACTTATTTACTTTTTCTAATAGTGCCACTGTCGCTTCACGATCAATATGCTGTTTAGCGAACGATGTTGCCAACATAATTTCATGTGTTAAGACATGCAGTTCTGGGTGTAACTTTAATTGAGGCTCTTTAATATAATCACCCCAAATTACGCGTATATCGTCTTTCAGTTTTTTACCGTGCTCTTCTTTTTCATTCACTAAGCGAGTAAATGTTGCTTGTTGCTCAAGCGTAAGCGCTGACTTTTCTTTCAATTCAAGTAATAAATCAACCATACGAATCATAGTTAACACTGACAATTGTGCTGATATAGGATCATAAATTTTACATGGAATATCACAATGAGCTGAAGCTTCATCAAATGGATTTTTGCTATCAAGGGTTTTTAATACTTGGTAAATCATAATAAATTTTCCTTATTGATTATTGATTATTGTTATCAGTAAAAAAACGTTTTTTTATATGCGTCACAAATAAAACCGATGTCACAGCAAGAGGTGCGATCCAAATTAAATGCATAAGACCAGACATTGCACTATTATGATCATGACCAGCATGTGCAAATGCATTCACTGAAATAAATAAGCTCATAAAAAACAATATAAATTTAACCATTACCTTCTCCTTTTAGCACTGTGTTGGTGCTAATTTATTAAACTTTAAAGCGAATCAAAACATAAAAATTGCTGCGTTCAATTACGTATAAATTATTAAAATTAATGAACAATGCTAAAATTTGCTTTCATTAAATGTTGTAAGCTTTTTAACTTAAGCGAACAGCCTTCACATAAAGGGTATTTTTTTGTAAATAATATTATTGGCGACAACGTTAACGACATACCTTTTAATGCTATAAGTTGAACATCATCATCTAATATTGATGACTCTGTCATTCCCTTTAAATACTCATGTGGCAACATTAAAAATGTTAACGATAAATCTAATTGGCCTACCCTTTCATATAAAGAAGAAAGGTTATGACATGTACAAACCCAAGCCATTAATAAATCTGACGACATAGGTTCTTTTTGATAGAAGTGAAACAGTAGGTCATAAGCTTCACTATAAAAAAACTGAGCTTGATCCCATTGCTGCTCATGAAAACAATTATTTCCGAGTCTTAATAATGACTGCCATTGAGTATGTTCCATAACTCACCTTATTGATTAAAGTTCATCATCAAAAGTTAAATGTGCTGAGCTACCAATTGAATAATAACGACAACAACTAAATAATAATCATTATCATTTGGATTTGCAATATATAATTAAAAAAAATGAAAGGTTAAATAGAAATAAACGATGAAAGAAGTCTTAAAAGAGGAAAACGATTAGTTGTGCGGTACGCTATAGATGGTTAATAACATAATAAATATTAAACGTTATCAGTAACTTTTATATTAAGCACTGCTTAAATTTCTGTAGTGCTTAAAGTAAACTTCAAATAGTAGCAGTTTATTTTAAGCAATAAAAAAGCACTCATAAACAGCAAGTTCATGAATGCTTTAGCTTATTTACACTAAATTAAAAGAGAGAAAAGTAAATAGTTCGTTAAATAGGTGAATGCAAAGAAATACCTTTAATCATATATAAGTCATCATAACGAACACCACCATTACCATAAGGTTTTTTAACAGATCCTGTATTGGTATTCATTAAAAAGTAAATCAGCGGTAACTCTCGCTTCATCCGAAAAGACGCCTTTTTATATACTAGTGTTTGCTCAGTAAATTCACCGCCACGTACATACACATCAAAATTTTGGCCTTCATTTTCTAACGTTGCATTATTCACTACATACCAGATGTCATACCATGTATTTTCTAATGCGGGCTTAGCTGAACGTTGCTCGGCATAATGTTGAATATTACTATAGCCACCATCAATTTTAACCATTAACGCACCCGTATTTTTAAAGCCATTTGATTCTTTTTTATCGGTAATGCGAATACTTGGTTCAAAGGCATTATAATCATTTTCTTCAATGCCTTTAGCGTCTAAATTACTCAAACCAAAAATATGATTATTGGGAAAATATTCAATATTAATGCGAGTGAAAAAAGTATAGGTTTCGCCAACATTCACTGTTGTAGGTAAAGGTTTAAAGGTTAATGCTTTTCGGTTACCAACAATGCCTTCTGCTGCAGGCTTTTTTAGTAAAAAGGTATTTGACTGACCTGTTTCTTTAACATGCTTTGTCACTTGCGGGTTAGGAACATGTGGCGAAGTATCATTGCGTGTATCTTTCTTTTGCCAATCACTTGCTAATTCAGCACTTTCAAAGTTATCGATTAATTGCCAAGTATTTTTAGTTTCACTTGAATTAGCCACAGCAGCTTGATGAACACCTAAACTGCATATAAGAGCAATTGAGTAACGTATTAGTGTTTTAGTCATTGAATTTAACCTACCTTGATTATTATTTTGTAGTGTTCTGTTTTTATTAATAAATATTATACGTTAATCACTAGCAAAATGTTTTGCATGAAAACGTAAGTGAGCTTCGATGAAGCTCGCAATGAAAAAATAACTATGATCATACCCTTTATGAAGTTGATACTCTAACGGGTAATCATTAGCTTTAGCAGCAGAAATTAACCGCTCTGGTTTCAATTGCTCATCTAAAAAGTTATCAGCCTCCCCTTGGTCTATTTTTATTGGAGTATGCTGATTTACCTTAGTGATTAAGTGGCTAGCATCATGGTCTTGCCAGGTGTTTTGGTTATCACCTAAGTACTGGGTAAATGCTTTAATACCCCAAGGGCAATTTACCGGGTTAACAATAGGACTAAAGGCAGAAATAGAACTATATTTTTCAGGATTCAACAAACCAAGAGTTAATGCGCCATGACCACCCATTGAATGACCTGCAATTGCACGTTGCTTAGAAACTGAAAAGTTACCTTCAATTACTTCAGGTAACTCATGCACAATATAATCATACATTTGATAATGCTTTTGCCAAGGGGATTGTGTAGCGTTGATATAAAAGCCAGCTCCTTGTCCAAGATCGTAACTGTCATCATCAGCAACACCTTCACCACGAGGGCTAGTATCAGGCGCTACAATAGCAATACCTAGTTCGGCCGCTATACGCTGCGCACCTGCTTTTTGTGTAAAGTTTTCATCTGTACAGGTTAAGCCTGAAAGCCAATATAATACAGGCACTTTTTGCTTTGTTAACGCTTTAGGTGGTAAATAAATAGTAAAATTCATTGCACAGTTAACAGTACTAGCATTATGTTTATATTGCCTACTCACACCACCAAAAACAGTTGTTTCACTTAGTAATTCAATTGTCATAAAACTCTACTTGTTCAAATTAAAAAAGAGTAGCTAAATTCACGTCACCTACTCTTTAAACGCTTTTACTGAGTATTTTTTAAATCTAAAGACTCAAACTTAATATACTTAAACTTAATAATACATAGACCTAATAATGCTTATACATAATAATCAGAGTTATGATGCTTAGGCTTGATGAAAATGAATAACACTGCGAATACTTTCGCCTTTATGCATTAATTCAAACGCTTCGTTAATTTCATTTAATGTCATGGTATGAGTAATAAAGTCATTTAATTTAAACTCGCCAGCTAAGTACTTCTCAACATAATCAGGTAATTCACTGCGACCTTTAACACCACCAAAAGCAGACCCTCGCCATACACGACCAGTCACTAATTGAAATGGTCGAGTTGATATTTCTTGTCCTGCGCCAGCAACACCAATAACCACTGATTCACCCCAACCTTTATGACAACATTCTAATGCTGAACGCATCGTATTTACGTTACCGATACATTCAAAAGAATAATCAACACCACCGTCGGTTAATTCAACAATCACGTCTTGAATTGGCTGGTCATAATCTTTTGGATTAATAACATCTGTTGCCCCAAGCTTTTTCGCTAAATCAAATTTGCTTTCATTGATATCAATCGCAATAATTCGACTCGCTTTAGCCATAGTGGCTCCAATAACAGCAGAAAGACCAATACCACCTAAACCAAAAATGGCAACAGTAGCGCCCTCTTCAACATTGGCTGTATTCATAACCGCGCCAATACCTGTTGTAACACCACAACCTAATAAACAGACTTCTTCTAATGGTGCTTTTTTATTTACTTTAGCAAGAGATATTTCGGGTAATACCGTATATTCTGAAAAGGTTGAACATCCCATATAATGAAAAATAGGTTCACCATCTTTATAGAAACGAGTTGTGCCATCAGGCATTAAACCTTTACCTTGTGTTTCACGTATTTTTTGACAAAGGTTCGTTTTTCCTGATAAACAAAATTTACATTCGCCACATTCAGGGGTATATAACGGAATAACGTGGTCACCTACTTGAACACTGGTAACACCTTCTCCTACCTGTTCAACAATACCACCACCTTCATGCCCTAAAATAGCAGGAAATACACCTTCTGGATCTTCTCCTGATAAAGTAAACGCATCAGTATGGCATACGCCTGACGCTAGAATTTTCACTAATACTTCACCTTTACGCGGCAACATTACATCAACTTCTTCGATTGATAATGGTTGTTTAGGACCCCAAGCAATAGCGGCTTTTGATTTAATAAATTGATCTGACATAAAGTTCTCGATATGAGTAAGTAAAAGATAAAAGAGTATAAATATAGTCTAAGTAATAATGTTATATATATTTACGTCTTAACTACATTGATTTTCATAGTCTATTATAAATCAGTAATGGTATACGGTTAAGTATATTCATTCAGTAATTTGAACTATCGTTCAAGTAAACCAACTTAAAGTAATTAATCATGCTTTACCATTAATATAAATAAAGATAGATGAGTAATCGAACAATTTTTATCACTTTAAATAAAGAATGAAGTGGTTTATTGTTGATGCTAATTATGCAACAAGTTTTCATTTTACCAAGAGGAAATTATATCTAATGTCTAATAATAAATGTCCTGTAATGCACGGCGGAGCTACAACTACTAACGATGCTCAAGTTTGGTGGCCCAAAGCGCTTAATCTAGAAATTCTTCATCAACATGATACTAAGACCAATCCACTGGAAGAAAATTTCAATTACCGTGAAGCAGTAAAAAGCCTTGACGTAGACGGGCTAAAAAAAGACTTGGTTGCATTAATGACAGACAGCCAACCTTGGTGGCCTGCAGACTGGGGGCACTATGGTGGCCTCATGATTCGTATGACTTGGCATGCAGCTGGTACCTATCGTATTACTGATGGTCGAGGTGGTGCAGCTTCAGGTAGCCAACGTTTTGCTCCTTTAAACTCTTGGCCTGATAATGCTAACCTTGATAAAGCTCGCCGTTTACTTTGGCCAATTAAAAAGAAATATGGCAACAAACTTAGTTGGGCCGATTTAATTGCTTATGCCGGTACTATGGCATACGAATCAATGGGGCTAGATACCTTTGGTTTCGCTTTTGGCCGTGAAGATATTTGGCACCCAGAAAAAGACATTTATTGGGGTTCTGAAAGAGAATGGTTAGCACCAAGTGGCGGTGAAAATAGCCGTTATTCTGGCGAGCGTGATTTAGAAAATCCATTAGCCGCGGTAATGATGGGGCTTATTTACGTAAACCCTGAAGGTGTAGATGGTAAATCAGATCCTCAAAAAACAGCTAATGACATGCGTGTTACATTTGAACGTATGGCAATGAACGACGAAGAAACCGTTGCGTTAACCGCTGGTGGTCATACTGTAGGTAAAGCACACGGCAATGGTAATGGCGATCATGTTGAAGAAGATCCTGAAGCTGCAAATATAGAAGATCAAGGCTTTGGTTGGTTAAACAAAACTAGTCGTGGTATTGGCCGCGATACCGTTACTAGTGGTATTGAAGGCGCTTGGACAACCAATCCGACGCAGTGGGATAATGGTTTCTTTGATCTATTATTGAATTACGATTGGGAATTGAAAAAAAGCCCAGCGGGCGCAACACAATGGGAGCCTATCAACATTAAAGACGAGCACAAGCCTGTTGATGCTGAAGATTTAACTACGCCTCAAAATCCAATGATGACTGATGCTGATATGGCATTAAAAGTAGATCCTGAGTACCGTAAAATTTCAGAAAAATTCCATAGTGATCAAGCTTACTTTTCAGAAGTGTTTGCACGGGCATGGTTCAAATTAACACACCGTGATTTAGGCCCTAAAGCCCGTTACATTGGCCCAGATGTGCCAAAAGAAGAATTAATTTGGCAAGATCCTATTCCTGCAGGCAATACAAGTTATGACGTTGCAACCGTTAAGGCGAAAATTGCAGCAACTGACTTAACCATTAGTGAATTAGTCACAACCGCATGGGACAGTGCAAGAACGTACCGTAATTCAGACAAGCGTGGCGGTGCAAATGGCTCTCGTATTCGCCTTACTCAACAAAAAAGTTGGGAAGGAAATGAACCAGCACGTTTAGAAAAAGTATTAACCGTACTTGAAGTCATTGCAGCTGAAACGGGAGCAAGTATTGCAGACGTTATTGTTTTAGCTGGTAACGTAGGTATTGAACAATCGGCTAAAGCAGCTGGCTTTAATACTACAGTGCCATTTACAGCTGGCCGTGGTGATGCTGATGAAGCAACAACCGATAATGAATCATTTGAAGTGCTTGAACCTATTCATGATGGCTTTCGTAACTGGCAAAAACAACATTATTCGGTAACACCTGAAGAAATGTTATTAGATCGTACCCAGCTAATGAACCTAACCGCACCTGAAATGACGGTACTTATTGGCGGTATGCGTGTCATTGGTACAAACTTTAATGGCGGTAAAGAAGGTGTATTTACGGATACTGAAGGTGCTTTAACAAATGATTTCTTTGTTAATCTTACTGATATGAATAACTCATGGGTACCTACAGGACGTAACTCTTATGAAATTCAAGATACCGCTACAAAAGTCGTCAAATGGACAGCAACGCGTGTTGATTTAGTATTTGGTTCAAATTCAATACTGCGCTCTTATGCCGAAGTGTATGCTCAAGATGATAACAAAGAAAAATTTGTGAATGACTTTGTTACTGCATGGGTAAAAGTGATGAATGCTGATCGTTTTGATATAGCTTAAATAAATGTCTCTTCTACGCTAAAAATTATTAGCGTAGAAGAGACTTATTCAACTACATATTAATTTACTTATCAGTTCACTTATCAATTGATTTATCATTTGCAAAGAAAGTAACTCAATAATAGTACTTCTCATTGTTTAAGTGATTACTGAAATATTTAATACTTTTAGTTACCTAACATCAAGTGAAAAACGTTAACAATAACCTTAACGCATCAGCAATCTTTAGCTATTTTAACAATTTGCTTACCAGCAAAGTCATCATGACTTTGTAACCGTAAAGCCTGTGAAATACTATTCGCATTAAAATCTATAAACGATAACTCAGGTACTAATATTTCCCCATTGGCAACGCCTTCTAACAGTGCATTTTTCATAAAAGCCATACGTTGTTGAGCTCTAACACTTTTAGAAAGCCAAGCGCCAGCTAATGAAACAATACTTAAAGAAGGTGCTTGTCTAAACATCAACTCATCTGAAAAAGTAGGTAATGACTTCAAACACGCAATACGTCCACAAAAACGTAACAACTCAATATTACGAATGGTCGTTTCACCACCAGTAGAGTCTATCACCACATCAAAACCTTGAGGACCTATCGCACTTCTTATGCTATCGATTAAATTATCTTTTTCACTGTCGAATACTTCTTCAACACCTAATCGCTTAGCCAGTTTAAAGTGTTTTTTAGTAGTAGTTGTAAAAACAATAGCGCCACGCTGTTTAGCACTTTGAATAGCATACTGACCAAAAGTCGTTGCTCCGTTTTCAATTAAAACGGTATCTCCTTCAATGACTTTTGTTTTTTCTAGAGCAATTAATGCAGACATACCAGGACAAGGAATTGCAGCTGCGCTAGCCGAAGAAATATTGGTAGGCACTACAGATACTGCAAAATTAGGCACTTTGGCATATTCACTTAACACTCCTTGCTCTGCAATATTTGCATGCCACATCACTTTGTCACCAACATTAGGAAATAATCCTTTTGGCGCTTGTACCACAATACCAACAGCATCTAAACCTAATACATGCGGGTATTGCCATTGAGGAAAGCCCTTAATTGAACAACATACATCAAAAGGCGTTAACCCTACGGCTTCAACACGTACTAAAATTTCATTTTCATCACATTGTGGCAATGGCACTCTTATTTCAGATAATGCCATATTTTGATTAGGCTGCTCTAATACTATTGCCTTCATTGTGTCTGGCAAGCCATTTAGTTGCGACTTATTATTGATATGCATAAATAGCTAACCACCTATTCTACTGATGATTTTTTAGCATTATTTCTACTTAGCAGTACGTAAAAGACCGGTGTAAAAAGTAAACCGAAAACAGTTACACCTATCATTCCTGAAAACACTGCATTGCCCATTGCATGACGCATTTCAGAACCAGCACCTGTTGCTAAGACCAAAGGAACAACCCCCGCAGCAAAAGAAATAGAGGTCATCAGTATAGGCCGCAAGCGCATTTTACATGCTTCAATAATTGCATCTATATGACTCATTCCTTTGTCATTTTGATCTTTAGCAAATTCAACCATTAAAATGGCATTTTTAGACGCCAAAGCAACTAATACAATTAAGGCGATTTGCGTAAAAATGTTATTATCATCGCCAACAAGCCACACGCCTAGTAACGCTGAAAATATGGTCATTGGTACAATCAAAATAATAGCTAATGGCAAGCGTAAACTTTCATATTGTGCTGCAAGCACCATAAAAACAAGTAAAACAACCAATGGAAATACATACACCATAGTATTACCAGCGAGTATTTGTTGATAAGTTACATCGGTCCATTCAAAAGCAATACCTTGCTCTAATGTATCCTCTAGTATTTTTTCCATGGCGGCTTGTCCTTGATTGGTACTATAGCCAGGCATGGCTGCGCCATTAATTTCTGCCGATGGGTAACCGTTATAATGCATAACACGGTCAGGGCCAATCGTTGGCGTTACCGTTAACACTGAGCCAATAGGTACCATATCACCATAACGATTTCTTACTTTTAAATTTAATATTTGTTCAGGAACTTGTCTAAATTGAGCGTCAGCTTGTGCTTTAACTTGGTAAGTTTGACCAAATAAATTAAAGTCATTGATGTAAGTTGAACCTAAATATACTTGCAGAGTGTCAAATAAATCATCAAGCGGAATACCTTGAATTAATGCTTGTTCACGATCAATATCGATATCCATTTGCGGAACTTGAATGCGAAAACTTGAAAATAAGCCAGTTAATGCAGGATCTTTTCGTGCATTAGCAATGACCGTTTGTAAGTTTTTAAATAAAACATCAAACCCTTTATTTTCACGGTCTTCCAATTGTAATTTAAAACCACCTGTTGTGCCTAACCCTCTAACTGGTGGTGGTGGAAAGACCGCAACAAAGCCGGCATCAATAGCACCAAAACGCTGATTTAATTGACCTGCAATCGCAAATGCAGATTCACTAGCACCGGGTCTTTCATCAAATGATTTTAATGGCATAAATATAACCGCACTATTGGGTAAATTAGCAAATCCATTAATGGATAACCCAGGAAAAGCAACCGTATGGGCAATACCAGGAATTTGGTGTGCAATTTCTTCCATTTGTGAAACAACGGCTTCAGTTCTATCTAAGCTTGCCGCATCAGGTAATTGCGCAATGGCAATTAAGTATTGCTTGTCTTGTGCAGGAATAAAACCACCCGGCACATGATTAAATAACGTCACCGTACCACTAATTAATACTAAATAAATAACACCAATAATAGCGCTCATGCGTATTAACTTTTGTACTAATTTCTCATAACCTTTAGCACTTTTATCAAATAATTTATTGAACGGCTTAAATAACCATTTACCAAATAATGTATTTAACAAACGCGTTAATTTATCTGGCTTACTATCATGCGACCTTAATAATAATGCTGATAGTGCTGGAGATAACGTTAACGAGTTAATTGCTGAAATGAATGTTGCAATAGTAATAGTAAGTGCAAACTGTTTATAAAACTGCCCTGACAAACCACTAATGAAAGCTGTTGGAATAAATACCGCAGCCAATACTAACGCTATAGCAATAATTGGACCTGTCACTTCACTCATCGCTACTCGTGTAGCTTCTAATGGTGTTAAACCTTTCTCAATATTTCGTTCAACATTTTCAACCACAACAATCGCATCATCAACCACAATACCAATGGCGAGTACTAAGCCAAACAAAGATAATGTATTAATAGATACGCCCAACAATTGCATCACAGCAAATGTACCTACTAACGAAACAGGTACTGCAATTAACGGAATAATTGAGGCACGCCATGTTTGTAAAAATAAAATGACAACAATAACCACTAACACAATAGCTTCAAGTAACGTATGAATAACCGCATCAATTGATTCACGCACAAATACCGTTGGATCATAAACAATGTCGTACTCAATACCGTCAGGAAAACTCTTTGCTAATTCTGCCATAGTTGCACGTACTTGATCAGAAAGCTCAATCGCATTAGAACCAGGGCGTTGAAATATTGGAATTGCTAAAGCAGGTTGGCCATCAAGTAACGAACGTAACGTATAACTCTCTTGTCCAAGCTCTAATCGAGCAACATCTTTCAAACGCGTTATTTGCCCTGCATCACCTACTTTAATAACAACATTCTCAAATTCTTCTATAGAATTTAAACGGCCTTTCACATTTAATAATATTTGAAATGCACTGGTACTTGTCGCTGGCGGAGCACCTAAACTACCAGCAGCAACTTGCTGATTTTGTGAACGCAAGGAATCAACTACATCATTTGCCGTTAATTGCCTAGCAGCTAATGCATCTGGGTTTAACCATACGCGCATGGCATATTCACCACCACCAAATAAGCGTACGTCACCAACACCACCCAAACGCGTGATGGCATCTTTAACATATAAATCTGCATAATTAGATAAGTACAATGTGTCATGTGTGTTTTCAGGTGAATATAAATGCACAACCATAGTTAAGTTAGGTGAAGACTTTTCAGCAACTACCCCTAAACGCTGAACCTCTTCAGGTAAGCGCGGTAACGCACTATTTACACGGTTTTGTACTTGAACTTGCGCTGTATCTATATCAGTACCTAAAGCAAAAGTAACGGTTAACGACATACGCCCGTCACCCGTTGCCTGAGAAAACATATACAGTAAGTTTTCTGTACCATTAATTTCTTGCTCTAACGGTGCTGCAACTGTTTCTGCAATAACAGTAGGGTTAGCACCAGGGTAGCTCGCGGTTACTACAACGGTAGGCGGAGCAACTTCAGGGTATTCACTAATAGGTAACTGAAATAATGATATTGCACCTCCAATAAAAATAATCAGAGATAACATTGATGCAAAAATTGGTCGCTGTATAAAAAAGTGAGAAAAATTCATATTAAGTCCTTACTTTTTCACAAGCAGATTTTGTGAATAACGTTGTTTTAACGTGAAGACAGTGTTGTCACTATTTAACTCTATTTTGTTCGGCTTGATTGGCATACCTGGGCCGACACGTGCAGGGCCATTAACCGCAATAATGTCTCCTTTTGATAACCCTGACAATATTGCGCGAAATTCACCGTACTGCTCGCCAAGTTCAACTCGTTTATAAGCTAAAACATTATCTTTACCAACAATTAATACAAATTTATTTTCTAAATCTGTACCTATCGATTTGCTTGGAACAATAACTTGTTCAGTAATTTTATTTGCAGCAAGCTTGATACGAGCAAAAGAACCAGTTCTTAATGTATGCTCATGATTTTCAAACGTTGCTCGTACACGTAATGTGCCGCTAGACACATTAATGCGGTTATCAATAAAGTTAATATAACCAGCATGAGGGAAACCTTTTTCACCAATTCTTTGCATAACCACTTGTTGCTTACTTTCAGCTGTTACCTCTGAAAAATCTTGATTCCAAGTGCGTTCATCAATGTCGAAGTATGCATACATTTGCTGATTAGAAACTATTGATGTCAATATTGTTTGACCAATCAGCACATTATTACCTTTCGTGATATTTGCACGAGAAACAATGCCATTAATTGGCGATCTAACCTCAGTAAATTCAACATTTAATAAAGCGAGTTTTCGCTCGGCTTCTAAAGTAATCACTTCTGCGGTTCGTTGACGTAAGGTTGACTGACGTGATTCTGTTTCTTCTGCAGATATTGCATTACGTTTCGCTAATTTAATTGCACGATTCGCTTCACTTTCAGCTTGTTTAAGCGCTGCCTTAGCACTCACAATTTGAGACTCTAAACTAGCAACAATCGCTGTATAAGGGCGTTTATCAAGTTGAAACAATATGTCGCCAGCGTTAACAGCTTTACCTTCAGTAAACGAAATACTTTCAATAAGACCAGAGACACGAGGCATTAAAAACACTTCTTCAGGAGATTCAATACGTGTTGTATAGGTATGCCAGCTTTGCACTGGTTTAAATAACACTTCAGCGACATCAATGGGCTGTAATGGTCTTTGTTGTTGCTCTTCTTTTACTTTTTCACTACAGGCAGTTAACATTAAAATCATTATTAATGTGCTAATACTTAAAATACGGTTATACATTTGAAGACTCCTTGCGTCATTATTTAATCATACGCAATGTAGATGTTGATAAAAAGCATATATTTACCACTTAATTAATGCCAAAATAGCACCAATAACTAAGGGGAATTCAATGGATATCACCAGCCGATTATTGTTATTGTTAGATGTAATAGAACAAGGTTCATTCTCACAAGCCGCTAATTTACGTAATATTGATCGCTCTGTTATATCAAAACAAATAAGCCGCCTTGAATCAGAACTTGGCGTGAGGTTATTAAACAGAACAACACGATCATTTTCGTTAACCGCTGCAGGTGCCGAAATGATAAAAAAAGCAGAACAATTAAAAGAATTACTTGGTGAAACTATTCGTTTGGCTGAAAATTATCATCAAGAGCCAAAAGGAACATTAAAAATAACCGCCGCTAGTGTCATCGGGCGCAGATATTTACAACCTATAATCAATGATTTTCAAAAACGTTTTCCGCAAGTGCAAATTGAATTGCGTTTAGATGATGAAGTTATTGATATTGTTTCTGAAGGTTATGATTTAGCATTTCGTATTGGCCAACCTAAAGATTCATCATTGATAGCCAGAAAAATCGCAAGAAATCGTTTGGTATTATTAGCGTCTCCTGAGTTCATTGATAATTATGGTGAACCAAAATTAGTGCAAGATCTCGAAAACTATCCCGCTGCCAGTTATTCAAGTAAATCATTACGCACTCAAAGCATTCCTTACTACAACAAAAATAATGAAAAATGTGAGCAAAAAATTAATAGTATATTTAAAACTAACGATGGCGATACTTTATTAATGAAGGCTCTTTCAGGTACAGCTTACATTTTAGTACCAGCTTTTATTGTGCAAGATGAAGTGAAAAAAGGAGAGCTTGTACCATTATTACCCCACTTAAAGTTAATGGAGTATAGTGCTGTTTATGCAGTATATCCGCATCGAGATTTACCTGTACGTACACAATTATTTTTTGATGCAGTTAAACAATCACTTGGTAAAGAAATACCATTGTGGGAACAAGCTATTCCAAATTTTGAACAGCTCTATCAAGGGAAATGATTACAGCATAGAAAGTATAACGCTCTATGTTGTAATGTTATGTTTAACGTAAGCTACAACATTGCTGCTAATTGATCTATCTGTTTAATATTATGATTACGTAATACGGTTAAACTCTTAATAAGTTGTGCTTTAAATTTTTCATTATTTGCCAGTCTATTATTAAAAATAGCATCGATTGACAAGAAAGCAGTTACAACAGTTTCTTCATTACTACTTAACAACTCAGGCATACTGCTAAAAGCGTTAGCCATTGGATCATTTATTTTTTCATTATTGTTTAATGCTTGGCAAATAAACTCAAACCATGAACATAATGACAAACACAATAACTTAATTGATCGATTAAGCGCTAAGTTATCTTCAATAACAGGTAAAATGCGCATTTGTATTTTTTGAGAACCATCAAAGGCAATTTGAGCCAATAAATGACGAATATTAGGGTTCAAAAACCGCTGAATAATATCATTGGCATAAGATTCTACCGCTAATTCTTTTGGTGGTATAAACGAACCAATAATCTCTTGCGATGCCAACTGTGTAATAAAATGATAAAAGTGTTCATCACTGGTTGCTTCAAACACGGTTTCAAAACCCGCCAAAGAGCCTGCATACGCCAACGTAGAATGTAAACAATTTAGTAATCGTAATTTAGCTTTTTCAAACCCTTCAACGTCATTAGTAAAAATAACACCTACTTTTTCCCATTCTGGACGTTCACCTTGCCAGTTATTATCAATCACCCATTGTGTAAACTCTTCACGCTGAATAGGCCACTCATCATGTAAGTTAATAGCCTTTGAAACGGCTTCAACAGTATAGTTTTCTGTTTTAGGGGTAATACTATCAACCATGCTATTAGGAAAAGCGACATTTGAATTAATCCATGCTTGTAAACTTTTATCAAGTAAACCTGCATAGCCAAGTACAGCACGTTGTAACTTTTCACCATTACCAGAAACATTGTCACAGCTCAGCACATTAAAAGCAGGTACATTATTTAACTTTCTTTGTTTAAGTGCTTCAACAATAAAACCTATGGCACTAACTGGTGCGGTTGGCTCAGATAAGTCATGTTTAATGTCATTATGATTAACATCTAAAGAACCATCGGCAGCTAAACAATACCCTTTTTCAGTAATTGTTAGCGTAATAAGTTTGGTTGATTCAGCTGACATTCTTGCTAACACTAAATCATGTTCTTCGCTCGCAACCAACACTTCTTTTAATGCACCAATCACTTGATAACTTACTGTTTTATCTAAAACCGCCAGTGTGTATAAATTGTTTTGTTTCGCTAAGGTATCTCTAGCGCTTGCACTACGCAAAGAAACTCCACAAATTCCCCAGTTACCACCGATACTGTTCATTACATTTTCTGTGTAAACAGCCTGATGCGCTCGATGAAAAGCCCCAGGACCAAGATGTACTATACCTATACTTGTATTCGAAATGTCATATTGAGGTACTAATACTGACTGATTATTAGGTAAATCTGATAAATGTTGTTTCTGTAATTTTTTTAAAACTGAGCTCATAGCATTCTCTTATCTAACCAAATGTCACTATATTTTATTGTTATATCATGCCTAATAAAAAATATAAAAACAATCGGCCTGACCAGTTATTTATCTTATTAATATAATGTTTTTTGCATATAAAATAGTCTTTATTCTACTTTTTATTAACGCGGTAGCTTGGTAAACTTAAACTTCATTTTATATATTGGTCAGTTAGATATTTTAACCCTTAGTAAAAACACATTATGACATCATCAAACGAAGTATTACCTCGCCTTTACCAACAAGTAGCCCAACAATTAATTACATTAATTAGGTCAGAAGATTATCGCGTAGGTATGCGTTTACCTTCAGAGCGTGATTTAGCCGCTATGTTTAATGTAAGTAGACCCACCATTCGTGAAGCGGTTATTGCTTTAGAACTAGAGCATTTTGTTGAAGTACGTATGGGCTCAGGCGTATACATAATTGAGAATAGTAAAAAGAAAAGCAGGTTTGATGGTAAAGATGTTGGGCCTTTCGAGCTAACAGAAGCAAGAGCTTTATTTGAAGGCGAAGCTGCAGCGTTAGCTGCTACTATGATCACTGATGAAGAGTTACAAGAGTTAGAAAACACATTAAAAGAAATGGCTAGCGAAAACAATTCAGATTCTTCACATCATGAAGCTGCTGATAAAAAATTTCATATGATAATTGCTAAAGCCACCAATAACAGTGCAATTAGTGCCGTAATAGAAGAGCTATGGAATGAACGTGAGAGTTCAGCACTAACAAAACGTATGTATCAAACGGTTAGAAATAGCGGTGTTAAACCTGCTGTTGATGAGCATCAAGCAATTTACAACGCTTTAAGAAATAAAGATGCTGTTGCTGCACGAACATCAATGCGCGCGCATTTAATGCGAGTGATTGATCACATATTACAAGCGACAGAAGTTGAAGCGATTGAAGCAGCTAAAAAACAAGTCACTCAAAGCCGAGAGCGTTTTAATAAAGCCAGAAATATATCGTAAATTTATTAAAGAATTTTATTCATTTAAATATACGATTAATGTGTGAGTATTTAATACTTAAACTTATTTCACAATAAAACTAGATTAGAACGCATAAAAAAGGCTTCAAGAACGTTGAAGCCTTTTTTCATTTTAGTATGAAATACATTTAACTATTATAAGCTGTAAGTAATACCAAATGTGATTCTACGGTCAGTTAAGCCTTGAAAACAACTTAACGCACCTTCATTAACACAAGACTGTTCTACTTCTTCTTCTGTCAAGTTTACTGCTTCAACACCAATATTTAATCTATCATTAATATCATAGTTCACACTAGCATTAAGCTGTCCTCTATCTTCCGTGACAACAGGAACAGCTAAAGTAGATCCTAGAGTAGCTCCACCGGCTGTATCTAACGTACGAAATGCTTCACGCCATGTATAACGCATACGAGCAGATAAACCATGCTTTTCATAATAAAATGTAACATTATAGGCATTTTCAGATAAATCTAATAACCCTTGAGTTGCACTTATAAGTCCGTCCCCTCCTGTCGTAGAAGCGAAAACACGTTGTGCACGACTCCCTTCTGCAACTGAATTTTCTGCATCACCACCAGAAAACTCCTGAAGAGTATAGTTAGCTAAAATACCAAAACCTGACGCCCAACCTAATTCATCTTCAAAACTAGAAAGATCATATTGAAAAGCAAATTCAAGACCTTTTTGAGTTGTTTCACCAGAGTCATTAATCGTTGTTTGAGCATCAACACACAAACCAGTGCCTGCATTGGCATCACTTGCAAATACATTTCTGTCAGCAATAGGATTAAATGTACCACCACCTTCACATGGAGCCGTTATATCACGAAATCCTGTAGTCGGCTCTTGAAATGCAGTATCAAGTGTAGTTACATGTATATCTGAACGAGTTTTATAAAAGGCACCAACACTCAATACTGCAGCTTCAGCAAAGTACCATTCTAATGATAAATCAAATGACTCTACCTCTTCTGGATTTAAACCTGGGTTACCAATACTAACAGGATTGTTCGGTCCAGTTTGAAATGTTGTTGATGTAGATAGATTATCGAAGTCTGGACGACGAATATCTTTAGCGTAACCAAATCTAGCAACTAAATCATCGTTAATATCTGCAACAATATTTACCCGAGGTAAGAAGAAATCATAATCAGAATCTGTTGTAGTTAATGTAGTTACTGGGTCTCCATTATCATCAGTAGTCGTAGCATTACCTGTTGATTCAATATCTGTTTCAAAATAACGGAAACCAAAGTTACCTCTAAAAATACCAGCTTCAAAGTTTGCTTGCAGATAAAGTGCATTGGTTTTTTCTTCAATATTAAAGAAACCATTAGAGTTAGATGTTGGTGCATTAATTGGTCTTGATCCACCAATAGCTGTCACCGCATTTTGCAATGTTTCTAATACAAAATCAGGATCAGAAGCAACTAATTCAGGATCTACTACTTGAAAATCAGATACAAATAAGTCACGGCCATCAGCGTCGCCAAAATTATCAGGACCTTCAGTGAGAACATCTGCAAATAAATCACCTGTTGGACTATCTATCGCGCTTCTTAAACCTACGTTAAAACGAACTTGGTTGCGTGTACTTTCAACTTTACTATAACGGTAACCAAAATCGATTGAAGTAATTGGGCTATTATCAAAAAAGTACGAAAAATCAGTACGGAATGCATCTTCACTGTTTTCTGTACTATCTCGTCCAATATTAACATCTCTCAATACAACATTCGCAGGGTCAAGTAACTGTTCAACTGTTGGCGCAAAATCTGACTGCTCAGGTGTAGCTACTGCAAATGTTAAGTCACCACCTGTTAAATCGAAAACAAAAGGTACTGCATTATCGTTACCA
>JALZUE010000106.1 GCA_023301705.1 Alteromonadaceae bacterium
TTCAAACTAGAACTAAAATAGTCATTAAAATCGTGAAAGCGAATAGAAAACACTTTCACTAACCTAATACCATGTATAATAGATACATACCTATGAATAACACATGAATAATGGCTTACTATGACAGACCAAAATCCTATGCTAAATAACCCGCTTCACGGTTTAAAGTTAGAAACACTACTTGAAGAGTTAGTCAGTTATTATGGCTGGGAAATATTAGCAGAATACACGCGTATTCGTTGCTTTGAAAAAAATGTGTCAATGACATCAAGCTTAAAATTTTTACGTAAAACCGAATGGGCACGTGAAAAACTAGAGCGTTTTTACCTATATAACTTTAAAAATTTACCTAAAGCTGATGACGTAAATTTTGAGCTACCACCACGTAAACGCATTATTCCAGCACATCAAAAACCACGTGATCCTGTTGAGTTGGTTTTAGGTGAAGCGCCAGAGCCTAAGCCGCGTAAAAGTAACAGCTTTGATAACAGACGCGATCAGTCATCAAACAAACGCCCTTACTCTGAAGCTAAAAGGCATAGCAGCCGTCATGACACAAACGTAAATTCAAGCAGCGCTAATTCAAGTAATACTAAAGTTGATCCT
Source organism: Alteromonadaceae bacterium (assembly GCA_023301705.1). Taxonomy (GTDB): domain Bacteria; phylum Pseudomonadota; class Gammaproteobacteria; order Enterobacterales; family Alteromonadaceae; genus JALZUE01. Next base: position 607 of record JALZUE010000106.1, read on the forward strand.
TGGGCTGCCTGTCGCGAAGATGACTAATATATTGGTGTCTAAATCGAATAAACCACGCATTTAATCAAACACGTTAATCTATACGCGTTTGATTAATGATGATCGATCATACATAACACAGCTTAACGTGCTTCATTAATGATCGATCATCATTAATGAAAGCCCTCTTCAAAGAACCACATTTCACTATTACACTAACGATATAGCTATGTTATAATTTCGCGCCATTTTCCTTAGTGCTAACAAGTTGATGTCTACTACAAGTAATTTAAACAGTAATTCAAATATAACAGCCCCTACTCATGTACCTTCTGAAACAAAAGTCATTGTTGGTATGTCTGGTGGTGTTGACTCTTCCGTATCAGCTCATTTACTTATTGAACAAGGTTATCAAGTAGAAGGCTTGTTCATGAAAAACTGGGAAGAAGACGATAACGATGAATACTGTGCTGCTGCAGAAGATTTAAACGACGCGCAAGCAGTATGTGACAAATTAGGCATAAAATTACACACCATCAATTTTGCAACCGAATACTGGGACAACGTATTCGAGTACTTTTTAGCGGAATATAAAGCAGGTAGAACTCCTAACCCTGACATTATGTGTAATAAGGAAATTAAATTTAAAGCGTTCTTAGAGTTTGCCTGTGAAGACTTAGGTGCAGACTTTATTGCAACAGGTCATTATGTTCGCCGTGAATTCATTGCTGATAAAAACGGTGACGGTAAGTGGGCCATGGTGCGCGGTTTAGACAACAATAAAGATCAAAGTTACTTTTTATATACTATTAGCCATGAACAAGTAGGCCGTACACTTTTCCCCGTAGGTAATATTGAAAAGCCTGAAGTACGTGCTATTGCTGAAAAAGCTGACCTAATTACCCATAACAAAAAAGACAGCACCGGTATTTGTTTTATTGGCGAGCGCAAGTTCAAAGACTTTTTAGCTCAATACTTACCAGCACAGCCAGGTATTATTGAATCGGCAGAAGGCATTGAAATTGGTCACCATGATGGTTTGATGTATCATACGTTAGGTCAACGTAAAGGCTTACGTATTGGTGGTTTAGCTGAATCAGGTGAAGCTCCTTGGTACGTGGTTGACAAAGACTTAACGCGCAACGTATTAATTGCCGGCCAAGGGCATAACCACCCTCGCCTGTTTTCAAAAGGTTTAATCGCAAACCAATTACATTGGGTTGACAGAATTTCACTGACAGAACCATTAGTGTGTACCGTAAAAACTCGTTACCGTCAGCAAGATGTCAAATGCACGGTTACCGCCTTGAATACTGATACAACCAACACTAACAAAACTCATACTGAAGAGGCTGATAGCCTTTTAAGCAATACCGTTGAAGTTCTGTTTGATGAGCAGCAAAGCTCTGTGACACCTGGCCAGTCGGTAGTGTTTTATCAAGGAGAGCTGTGTTTAGGTGGTGGTATTATTAATACCCTTATTCGATAAGTACTTTTTTATTAGCGTCATTAATCAAACAACTTAACATTAATTATTAACGATAAATAAAAATAATAAAAAACTATGACAAATGAACAAACCATTACGTTTGCAGCTTTATTTCAAGTAGCAAAATTAGTACAAAATATTGCCAGAAATGGTCAAGCAAACCAAGACGATTTAACGATATTGCTTAACTCAACTTTAATACTGTCACCTGATGATACGCTTGATGTATATGGTGGTAATACGCGTAATTTAACCACTGGCTTAAACACCTTAGTTGATCAACTTGGCGGTAAAGGAACAACAAAAGATCCTGAAATTACCCGTTATATTATTAGTTTGCTGGCATTAGAGAAAAAGCTGTCGAAAAACCCTAAATTATTAGCAACACTTGGCGACCGTTTAAGCCAAGCACAGCGTCAAACTGATCATTATGCAATTGACAGTGACACATTGTTAGCAAGTTTAGCCAGTATTTACAGTGATTTAATTAGCCCTATTGGTAATAAAATACAAATAGCCGGTGAACCTGAAAAATTGAAACAAGTACAGAATCAACATAAAATTCGCGCCTTGTTACTAGCAGGTATTCGTAGCGCAGTATTATGGCGTCAATTAGGCGGTAAAAAACGCAATTTAATTTTTGCACGCGCTAAAATAGTAAACAGCGCACAAGCATTATTACAATAGTTGCATGGCTTAAACGCTATTCAACTATAGAAGAACAATTCATTCATTTTAACAATACGTAATTTTCAGCCAAGTGCGAAAGTTACCTACAATTAGGATCATATCATGGAATTATCAGCCCTTAGTGCTATCTCTCCTGTTGACGGCCGTTACGGTAGTAAAACAAAAGCCTTACGCCCTATTTTCAGTGAGTTTGGTTTAATTAAATACCGTGTAACTGTTGAAGTTCGTTGGTTACAAAAATTAGCCGCAACGGCTGAAATTGCTGAAGTTCCTGCTTTTAGTGATGAAGCAAACGCCGTATTAGATGCAATTGTTGCGAACTTTTGTGAAGCTGATGCTCAAAAAATTAAAGACATTGAAGCAACAACTAACCATGACGTTAAAGCGGTTGAGTACTTCTTAAAAGAAGCAATTGCAAACAATGCTGAATTAAATGCTGTAACTGAGTTTATTCATTTTGCTTGTACATCTGAAGATATTAATAATTTATCTCATGGTTTAATGCTTGAAGACTGTCGTACAACGGTATTATTACCTGAAATCGACAAAATTTTAAGTGAAATTAAAGCATTAGCAGTTGAATACCAAACAATGCCAATGATGTGTCGTACACACGGTCAGCCTGCTTCACCTAGCACTATGGGTAAAGAAATGGCAAACGTTTACGTACGTTTAAAGCGTCAGCGTGATCAAATTGCAGCGGTTGAAATGTTAGGTAAAATTAACGGTGCCGTAGGTAACTACAACGCACACATCTCTGCTTACCCAGAAGTTAACTGGCACAACTTTTCAAATGAATTTGTAACGTCATTAGGTTTAACGTGGAATGCATTCACCACTCAAATTGAACCACATGATTACATTGCAGAATTATTTGATGCTGTAGCACGTTTCAACACAATTTTAATTGATTTTGATCGTGATGTTTGGGGTTACATTGCGCTTGGTCACTTTAAGCAAAAAACCATTGCGGGTGAAATTGGCTCTTCAACCATGCCACATAAAGTTAACCCAATTGATTTTGAAAACTCTGAAGGTAACTTAGGTTTAGCGAATGCTATTTTAGGTCACTTAGCGCAAAAATTACCAGTATCTCGCTGGCAGCGTGACTTAACTGACTCTACAGTGTTACGTAACTTAGGTGTTGGTTTTGGTCATGTATTAATTGCTTACGGTGCAACATTAAAAGGCATTAGTAAATTACAAGTTAACGAGCAAGCACTTCTTGATGAGTTAGACAAAAACTGGGAAGTATTAGCAGAACCAATTCAAACGGTAATGCGTCGTTACGGTATTGAAAAGCCATACGAAAAATTAAAAGAGTTAACTCGTGGTAAGCGTGTAAATGCTGATTCTATGCGTGAATTCATCGCTACGCTTGATATGCCTCAAGCAGCTAAAGACGAATTAGCGAAAATGACACCAGCATCTTACATTGGTCGTGCGATTAGCTTCATTGCTGAATTAGACTAATATCTTTATGTATTGAATATTAAAGGATTCTTTTGAATCCTTTTTTTATAGGAAAAAATCATGTATCAAATCAATTGGGGCGACCTAACGCCAGAAATATTTTTAAAAGAATACTGGCAGAAAAAACCATTATTCATTCGTGGTGCTATTAGTAACGACGAAGGTTTTTTTGTCGTGCCTATTGATGCAGATGAACTGGCTGGTTTAGCCATGGAAGAAGAGATTCAATCTCGTATCGTTGGCCAAAAGATTGAAAATACATCAGATAGTAACGATAAAGGTCATCAATCAGGTGATTGGTACGTAGAGCATGGCCCTTTTGATGATTTTTCATCGTTCGGTGAACAATATTGGACCTTACTTGTACAAGCAACTAATCATTGGTCAAGCGCTACACATGCTATGTTAGCCCCTTTTCGATTTATTCCTAATTGGCGTATAGACGATGTAATGGTATCGTTCTCAACACCACACGGTGGCGTTGGTCCGCATTTAGATCAATACGATGTGTTTATTATACAGGGCCAAGGTAAACGTCGCTGGCAAATAGGTTTACCTGACGACAGCTTAGAAACTGTTATTCCACATGAAGATCTTAAGCAGCTATCACCTTTTACACCGGTTATTGACCAAGTAACACAGGCTGGCGATTTATTGTATATTCCACCGAATCACCCACACAATGGTGTATCGCTGGAAGATTCAGTGAATTACTCAATTGGTTTTCAAGCGCCAAGCAATAAAGAGTTATGGTCTGGTTTTGCTGATAACATTATTGATAAAAACTTAGGTGAACAACGTTTTGGTGACCCAACAATAAAAGTGACCGCATCACCAGAATCTATTACTGCTGGCGATTTTGAAGCACTGAAGCAATTCATGCTAAGTAGCTTAAATAACGAAGCAAGCTTTAATCAGTTTATTTGTGAGCATTTAACACGTAATCACCACACACTCGATATATTAGAACCTGATGAAGACGATGAGCTTTACAATAAAGACAGTGTAAAAGAGATATACAAAGAAGCAAAAAGTATTACACCTATCAATGGCTTAAAGTCAATTTTTAACCAAGTAGACAAGCACCTGTACATTAATGGCGAGCAGTATGACATTAGTGATATTAATGTTGATTTTGCAATTACGCTTGCTAAAAATGAACCCATAGCCATAAAAACACTTAGAGCCTTTAAGCTTTGCGCTAAAGGTAAACAACTATTTATCACCTTGTTAAATCAAGGTCTTTGGTATGCTGAGTAAAATATGAATTTCTGCGTGTGTTGTCTTGAATAAAGTGAAATAACTAAACGATTAAAGCATTTATGTGAAAAACATTTCTATATGAGTGGTTTATTTCTAACAATATTGAACTTGGTCAATACGACAAACGCATTTTTCTATCATTTGATGTAATTATAGAAATCAAGAGCCTGACACTCTTAACATTTATCTGTTTAATGTAAGTTAGTTATTACGTGACTGAGAAGTAATTAATTTAAGGCAAATTAAACAAAAAAGCCTACTGTAAAAAAGTAGGCTTATAGATAATAATTATATTATGATTATTTTGCTTCCTGTGAATCACAAGCACCGATCGCTGAAGGGATAGAAATAGCAGGATGAATTACGTAGTCTTCACCACAAGTTCTATCTGCATTGTATGTAGTACCAGTACAGCCTGAAACAACAACAAGAATTGAGAAAACAGCAGCAATTTTATAAATATTTTTCATGTTAGAAATACCTTTTAAGTTTAAAAATCAATTTAATTATCAATTTTTTCATGAGGATACATTATAACTTTTCTCTAAAATAAAATTCAACTAATAATTGAACTTATCTAGTATAATTATGTCGTTCTAACCTTTACTTTAAAATCAAAGACTATTTATGGCCTCTACTATTATTCGTTATCAATAAAATGCTTGTTAAAACTAGTGAGATCGTGAAATTTTATTTGTACATTTATGAATTAATGATTTTCATTTATTTAAAACAATAAACATACAGGTTTTAGCACCTTAATATGTTACATAGATTATGCTGTTAATTTTTCCATCGGAAAACTATATTCATATGATTCTTCTCTCTGCGTATTCGCCAAGGGTTCCACTGTATAACGTAATTTTTCATCAAAAACCCTACGCTTAGTACAATTAAAGTTAAAGTACTCCAAATATTACTGCTCATAGAAACCATTGTGCTTATTCCAAGACCTAAAAAGAGTAACCCTAGAATAACTCCCGTTATTCCAATCGTAGATTCAATACACATGCAAGGGGCAAACTTCTTAGGGCCTTGCTCTTTTTTTGAGCTTAAAAATAATAGCCAAATATCTCTAATGAGACTTTGAAGTAAAATAATAACAGAGCTGATAAGAATAAATTGCGCAAAAGCTAGTTGCTGAGGAAGTATAGGTGCAAGAAACCAAATAACGATACCTATAATAGGAATCAATACTAATTGAATGCGTTCTGTTAACGTCATATATCTCTTTTTATTTATACTTTCGGTTATACTTTTCTTGCTTAAAGCGGTTATTTATCAAACATTACATGAAATAAGCAATATATATTTAGCTTACTTATCATTTGACAATAGCTTATATAACAAAGCCAGCATATGCTGGCT
>JALZUE010000107.1 GCA_023301705.1 Alteromonadaceae bacterium
ATTAAAAAATGAAACCTGTAACTTGTTAACAATTACGTTAATAAATTACAGGTTTTTTATTAGATAATATTGTATTTATTTAGAAAATAAACGTTCAAACCACGACTTATCTTCTTCATGTTTTTCTGTGCATTTTATTGCAGAAAGTCCCCGGGTATTTGCAGGCAATGGTGAACTGTTAGCACACCGCGTTAAATACGCTTGACCTGTATCATGGTGAAACCATACATCGTCAATGTTTTTAGGTTTTTTAGCATAGACATTATTTACTGGCATTTGTTTCATAAAATCAGCATATAAAACAAGAGCACCACTGCTGCCTGTTAAGTTAGTTTTTGCATTATTGTCTTTACCCATCCAAGTAGTCACTAAATAGCGCTGATCGAAACCAACAAACCAACTATCTCGGTTATTGTTAGTTGTACCTGTTTTACCGGCCAACTGTCTATTAGGTAAGCGCCATGTTAACGATTTAGCCGTTCCCTCTGTTGTTACACCTGCTAATGCATGGTTCAATAAATATGAAGCTTGAGATGAAAGAATAGCTGATTGTTCACGTTGTAAATAATCATTATCATCAATACTTTTATGTCGCCACAACACACTACCATCATGACTGGTTATTTTATTAATGACATGGCTTTCACGCCATTGACCTTTAGCTGCAATAGGTAAATATACTTGGTTAATATCATAAGGAGACATATTAATTGCACCCAATAATAACGACGGTTGCATATAAACCTCATGTTCATAGCCTAGCGCTTCCAAGGTATTTGCTACATTTTTCAACCCTAACGATAATCCTAAGTTAACCGTTGGTACATTTAACGATGAAACGAGTGATTGATATAAACTCACACTATTTCTAAACTCTCCATCATAATTTTTAGGTCGCCAAACACTGCCATTGTCGGCTTCTATTGCTAACGGTTTATCAAGCAATGGGCTGGCTAAATTATATTCATCGTAACGCTCTAAGGCAGCCACATAAATAACTGGTTTAATTAAAGAGCCAATCGGTCTTTTAGCATTTAACACACGATTAAAGCCAGCATACTGATTATTTTTACCACCCACCAATGCAACAACCTCACCAGAATGATGATCAGTCACCATCATAGCAACTTCTAAATCGGTTTGTTTTGTGCGTTTTTCTATTGCAGGCACTTGTTTATTTACCGTATTTATTAATTTGTTTTGTGCTAACACATCATAACCAGTAAACACTTTCACACCTGATTGTTGTGTATGCTCAGATAACAAAGCGCGTAATTCTTTCTTTACTAACTGTAAATAAGCGGGTTGTTTTTGTTTACTCACTCGGCGAGCTTTACGAATAGATAGTTCAGAGCTAATTGCATCGGTAAAATCAGCCTTAGATAGCATGTTTTGTTCAAACATTAAGGTAAGAATTAAATCTCTACGCTGTTGTGCTCGCTCAGGGTAGCGCCACGGATCATAATAACTTGGCCCTTTTACCTGACCAATTAAGGTTGCCATTTGCGCTGTTGATAGTGCTGATACAGGAACACCAAAATAAAACTGCGATGCTAAACCAAAACCGTAAATGCCATTTGCATAATGCTGCCCTAAATAAACCTCATTAATATAAGCTTCAAGTAATTGATCTTTACTGTAACGATACTCTAACAATAATGAAATAATGGCTTCATTGGCTTTTCGCCAAATTGTTTTATCACGTGTTAAAAACATATTTTTAACAAGTTGTTGAGTTAATGTACTTCCGCCTTGAACTGTTCTACCTGCTTTCACATTAGCAATAAGCGCACGTGTTATTCCCAAAGGAGAAACACCATAGTGATGATAAAAACCTCTATCTTCAACTAACAGTAAAGTATCAATTAACTGTTCTGGTACTTGCTCTAAACCAACAAGAATGCGATCTTCTTTACTTTCAGGTAATATTCGGTCAATTAAAATCGGAGGTAAGATCACTTCAGCTAATTGAGTTTGGTTGAGTGTTAACTCACTAACAAAGCCTTGCTTAAGATTAAATTGAATAAATGATGCTGGTAAACTTTTATCGCCAAAATCAAATGTAGGCGAATGAATACTTACAGTAAGACCATGAATTGAAAAATACTTGCCTTCTTGCTTAGTGATTTGATTAGCATTAATGAGTTTTTGATAACCAGAAGCCAATAAAAAATCATTAAAATGATTAAGGTCAAGTGTTTGCCCTAATGAAATAACAGGTGTTTTTCCGAATACCTGTATTGGCACTTGCCAACGCTGCCCTTCAAATTTTTGCTGTACTTTACTGTCTAGATATATCGCATAAATAAATAACGTCATCACAACAAGTAATAATAATTTTAAGCTGGTATAAAAAAACCACTTAAATGATGGAGCTTTTTGGAAAATATAACGCTGAAAAAATTTACTGTTATTATCAGTTTCGTTTGATTTGTTAGAAGGCTTAGCTTTTCTCTTTCTTTTCTGTGTCCCTTTGGTCGATGATAATTTAGGTTTGTTTTTTGTACTGTTTTTAATTGGCATAAAAGAGAATAAGGAAATAAGAATTAACACATAATAAATTAAATTCATCTCAACCAAAAGTTCAATAAATGAAAGTTATTAATTTATTGTGATCAAAATAATTAATGCGATTAATTACTAAGCAGTATATAATACTGTCTTAAAATTTTACAAATGTTTGAGTAACAACAACAATAAAAACATAACCCATTGAAAATAAAAAGATAAACAATGTGGTACCGTAATTGCTTATTTGTATCTATTATATTTGACAATACAGGGAGTATATTTAAATATTAGGCTGTTTTTTGAAGAGGTTTTATGAAAAATTTATTTAAGTATGTTGCTGTTGCATCAATCGCCCTATTTTCTACGCATACCATTGCTGGTTCATTTTTGTTACAAGATTACAACCTCGTGACCATTGATAGCGTTAATTCAAATAATTTACACGTAGATGGAAGATCACTAATCGGTGGAGATTTGAATGTACAAAATACAATTGTACTAGGTCAAAATATTTCTAATGGCTTTTCTGCAGCCATTGGTGGTCAATTCAATGCAAGAAATGGTGTTAATGTAGGTAATGGTTCTACTTTACTTATTGATAATAGTGTTGACGCTTATGGAAACCCTATTAATCAAGTAAATAGAATTAATAACAATCAAACTCTAGTTAATGGCGCTTTTGTTAATAATGCTGACGTTAGAACAGCAAATTTATCTAACCTATCAGAAATAGTAGAAGAAAATTTAACAAACGCTTCTGAAGAATTTAAAAACTTAGAAGCTAATAGCTCATTTGTTGAAGTTAGAGATAATGTTACGGGTATATCATTTGATGATAATTTAAGCTCTTCAGATTACGCCGTAATAGATATTGATTACGATGATGTTTTTGCCAACAATCAAAATCAACAATTAGAAATACTTGCAAATACTACTAATAGCGTTGAAAGCATTATCATTAATGTTGCGGGTACCAGTATTCGTGACTTTAATTTTATTGGTGGAAATGCAAACGATACAACGAATGTATTATTTAACTTTTTTGAAGCTACAACAATTTCTTTAAGTAGACAATTTTTTGGCTCAATACTAGCGCCTTTAGCAACCTTGACTGCATCAAATAATATTGAAGGCTCTGTCGGTGTATTATCTATTGGTGGTAATCACACAGGTGAAATACATCAATTTCTTACATCTGTATCAATACCAGA
>JALZUE010000108.1 GCA_023301705.1 Alteromonadaceae bacterium
TTCTATGTTAACTTAAGATTTTAACTATCAATTCGATAACTAAACACCTTAAAACACGCTTCTCAGGTCTTCCTGAAGAAGTGGAGCGCATTTTAGAGATTTTAGCGCTCACGTCAACACTTAATTTACTTAAATTTGATAAAAAGACACCAACTGTATGATTATCAAACCAAGAGCTCAAATATAGTACAGAAAATAGTTTTTGGCCTATATTTTTTAAGATATATTTGAATTATTTATTGTTAGAATTTTATTTGATATATTCGATAGCGTTGATAATTGCTTTAATATCTTGGTATTTATTAGTTTGTTTTGTTTTTCTAATACTAGAGCCCTCTGCTACTAATATTCTTGTTGTAATGCCCGCTGCTTCAGCTGCTTCCATATCACTGAGTTTATCACCGATAAAAATACTTTTTGTTATATCAATATCAAACTTATTTTGTGCCTGCAGTATTAAACCTGGTTTTGGTTTACGACATTCGCATACTCGCTTATATTTTCCGATCCCTTTTTCTGGATGATGCGGACAATAAAACACACCGGTAATGGTAATATTTTTTTGTTCAAACTCATTTTTCATCCATTGAGTTAACTGAGAAAATTGCTCTTCAGTATAGTAGCCTCTGGCAATGCCTGATTGGTTTGTAATTACAATAATTAAGTAGTTTAAATTAATGGCATGTAAACACACATCAAAAATGCCATCGATAAATGTAAATTCTTCATGTGAATGTACATAGCCATGATCAATATTAATAATACCGTCTCTATCCAAAAATAATACTTTATTCATACTTGTTACTTATATTGAGTGCTTCTATTGAGTATTTTTACAGTGATTAACGAAACAAAACACTTTCTTTTTTAAAACAACGAGTACAAAACCATAATGAAAGCATGGCGAATACAGTGCTTGATGTAAAAATGTATAACACTGCTGATGTTTCTATTGTGCCCTTTAAAATTTCTTTAATAGCGAGCGCAACATTAGCGATTGGTATAATTGCCCAAATACCATCAAGTTCGACGCCAGGTAACATTGCAACCATAACAGGTATAAAAGCAACCATTGTCAATGGTGCCATGTAATTTTGTGCTTCTTTATAGCTTTTCGCATAAATAGATAATGCTAATACAATACCCGCGAATATTGCAGCTACAGGTATTAACATCGCTACCATACTTAAAACATCAAATAAGGCTATTGCTTCAATAATATTAGATATTTCTTTTATATTTAACATTTTACCAATGAAGTAACTCCAAAAGATAAAACTACCCACAGTAATTAACGCGGTTGTAATTGCAGTAGTAACAATCGTTATAAACTTACCCAGCACTAAAGCCGTTTTTGACATTGGCGTTAATAACAATGTTTCTAATGTACCTCTTTCTTTTTCGCCTGCCCCTATATCAATAGCCGGGTACATTGCTCCTGTTAAGCACAATAAAATTAACATATATGGAATAATCCCCCCTATTTGCTCACCAACACTTTCTCGCTGTTTTGCTGTATTAATGGTTGTTAGTTTGACGGGGGCTGTTAAAAGTTTAAAGCGCTCTTTCGATATATTTAAAGAAGCTAATTGATCTTCTGTTATTTCTTGCGTGTAGCGTTTAAATACTTTATTAATTTTTTGTTGTACAAAACTAATTTGAGCTGCATTGTTAAAATATAGCCGCCACTGACTTTGCTTTTGGTCAATGTTATCTTTTATGTAGTCATGAGGAATGAATATAACAACATCTATCTGCTGTTGATTAATTGCATTACTAATTTCTTTTTCTAATGCCTTGCTGTAAGTAACGCCTGCTAACTTAAGTGCCTTACCATCTGGGCTGTTATTTTTTTCTAACAGTTTAATATTGGTTTTTTTGAAGTCACGATGATACAGCATCGCTTTGCTATATTCAGGTGCGTTACTTTCATTAATAATACTATACCTTAGTACCTTTTGTTGCTCTGCCAGTGTAGCGTTAGTGACAAACAAGGCCATAATGCCAAACAACAACGGAAAAACAATAAGTGGTAAAGCAATAACAAAAAATAATGTTTTTTTGTCTCTCAGTAACTCAAGTAATTCTTTAGTATAAACATGCCACATATTATAAGCAGCTCTGGGTTTTGTTAATAACATGCATAAAGGCTTCTCTTATACTTTCTTTTTCAGTCGTTTGTTGAAGTGTATTTAGCGTTCCTTCAAAGCACGTTCTGCCTTGATTAATAATAGCAACCTCATCGGCAACTGCTGTAATTTCATCAAGGTGGTGAGTAGAGAAAATAACAGGACGCTGTAGATCTTTTTGCTGTTCAATGAAGTCAAGAATTGTGTGTGTTGCCATGATATCTAACCCCGTTGTAGGTTCATCAAAAACAAGCACTTGTGGCTGATGAATTACTGCTCTAGCAATTGATACTTTTTGGTACATGCCAGAAGATAATGTTTCAATACGTCTATGCAGATAGTTTTCAATATTTAACTGTTTATATAGTACCTCACCATATTGTTGAATATCGGCTCTGTTCATACCATGTAACTTTGCAAAGTACTCTATATTTTCTTTTGCTGTTAATCGAGCATAAAGCCCCGTTTTATTCGATAAAAATCCAATTTGACGTTTTGCTACATTAATATCATCTAATATGTTTTGATTATTAATAGTAATGCTACCTGAGTCAGCAACTATTGAGGTAGCTAATATACGTAACGTTGTGGTTTTACCTGCACCATTAGGACCAAGTAAACCTAATACTTGACCGTTATTACATGAAAACGATACATCAGTGATTGCATTAAAATACTCGCCTATTTGCCGGGTATCATTATTATGGTTTTTAAACTGTTTTTTAGCTTCTTTTGTCAGTTTAAATTTTTTTGCTAAATGTGATACTTCAATCATGGTATTGAAAGACTCAACGTTTTTGAATAAGGAATAACCTTATATTGAATAACGTCATCGTAATGAAATTATGTGCAATTTTAAATAAATAAAATTTAATAACATAGAAAAAACAGCCTTTTATCTGTTTTATAGCGATTTGAGGGCAAAATAAGCAGAATTCTATTGATTTTTTTATATATAATGGCAAAGTGCGTAGTTAATTTTTAAGAGTAATTCTTAATAAATATTTTCGTACTGGTTTCTAGATAAGATTTTAAAGATTGTATTAAAGGAGCAACACTTCAATGTGTTCAATATTTTGTGTTTTAGATATAAAAACTGATGCAGCGGCATTACGCCCAAAAGCATTAGAATGTTCTCAATTACTTCGTCATCGCGGTCCTGACTGGTCAGGTGTTTACAATAATGATAATGCTATTTTAGTTCACGAACGTTTAGCTATTGTTGATACAGAAACAGGCGCACAACCTTTATATAATAATAATCGAAATAATATCTTAGCGGTTAATGGTGAAATATATAACCATAAAACTTTAGAAAACGAATTAACGGTTAACTACGAATTTCAAACAAAATCAGATTGTGAAGTGATTTTACCTTTATATGAAGAGTTTGGTACACAGTTCGTTGATAAACTACAAGGTATGTTTGCTTTTTGTTTATATAACGAAACTGATAACAGCTACTTAATTGCTCGTGACCATATCGGTATTATTCCTTTATATACAGGTTACGACGCTGACGGTAATTTCTACGTGTCTTCAGAAATGAAAGCATTAATGCCTATTTGTAAAACTGTCGCTGAATTTCCTCCTGGGCATATTCTAGATAGTAAAGTTGGTAAGTTAGAAAAATATTATGCGCGTGACTGGCAGTCATTTGATGCGATTAAAGATAATACTACTGATAAAACTGAATTACGTGAAGCATTAGAAGACTCTGTAAAAAGTCACTTAATGACAGATGTACCATACGGTGTATTATTATCAGGTGGTTTAGATTCATCATTAGTTTCAGCTATTACTCAACGTTTTGCTGCTAAGCGTATTGAAGAAAACGATGAAGTAGATGCATGGTGGCCTAAACTTCACTCTTTTGCTGTTGGTTTAGAGGGTTCTCCTGATTTAGAAGCAGCAAAAACGGTTGCTGATAGCATTGGTACAATTCACCATACTATTACTTTCACAGTGCAAGATGGTTTAGATGCATTAAAAGAAGTTATTTACCATATTGAAACTTACGATGTAACGACTATTCGTGCATCAACACCAATGTACTTAATGGCTCGTAAAATTAAAGCTATGGGTATTAAAATGGTACTTTCTGGTGAAGGTGCTGATGAGCTATTTGGTGGTTACTTATACTTCCATAAAGCGCCAAACTCAAAAGAATTTCATGAAGAATTAAACCGTAAACTAGATGCATTACATATGTTTGACTGTTTACGTGCTAACAAATCAATGTCAGCTTGGGGTATTGAAGCACGTGTACCATTCTTAGACAAAAACTTCATGGATGTTGCAATGCGCATTAATCCTGACGATAAAATGTGTGGCAACGGTAAAATGGAAAAAGGCATTTTACGTTCATCGTTTGAAGGTTATTTGCCTAAAGAAATTTTATGGCGTCAAAAAGAGCAATTTTCTGATGGTGTTGGTTACTCGTGGATTGACAGCTTGAAAGCATTAGTTGAGTCTGAAGTAACAGATCAGCAAATGGAAAATGCTGAATTTAGATTCCCGCATAATACGCCAGCAACAAAAGAAGCTTACTACTACAGAGTTATTTTTGAAGAGAAGTTTCCATTAGCAACTGCTGCAGAATGTATTCCTGGTGGTAAATCAGTAGCATGTTCTACTGAAGCTGCACTTGCCTGGGATGAAAGCTTTCAAAATATGGCTGACCCTTCAGGTCGTGCAGTACAAAGCGTTCATAACGACAGCTACTAATATGTATTGAAGTATTGCTTATATACTTCAATGAATAAAAAAGGCTTCCTAGTAGGAAGCCTTTTTTTTTGTATTAAACGACATAATTACACTTTTTATGAATGATGAAGTTATTACCTTGTTCTACCGTACTTTTCTAGAGCATAACTTTACCTTGAACCTAACGAATGTATTACTATATTCAAGGTAAATTCAATATTATAAGCTTTTAACAATATCTTTAACTAGTTCAGGGCCTTTATAAATAAAGCCTGTATAAACTTGTACCAATGAAGCGCCAGCATCAAGTTTTTCTTGCGCCGCTTGAACACTATCAATACCACCAACACCAATAATAGGCATTTTACCTTCTAATGCTGCCGCAAGCTCTTTAATCACTTTAGTTGATTGCTCTCTTACTGGCTGGCCACTTAAGCCGCCCATTTCACCACCGTGCTCTAGATGCGATACTTTATCGCGTGCTAATGTAGTGTTAGTTGAAATAACGCCATCAATATCATTGGCTATCAAACACTGGGCAATACCTTTTACTTCTTCTTCTGTTAAATCAGGTGCAATTTTAACGGCAACAGGTACATACTTACCATGTTGTGCAGCTAATGCTTTTTGCTCTGTTTTAATTGCTGATAATAATTCATTTAAAGAGTCACCGTATTGTAAGTTACGTAAACCAGGTGTGTTTGGTGATGAAATATTTACCGTGATATAACTGGCATATTCATACACCTTTTTCATACAAATAATATAATCATCTTTTGCATTTTCTTCAGGCGTATCTTTATTTTTACCAATATTAATACCTAATACACCATTAAACTTTGATTTACGAACTTGCTCAATTAAGTAATCAACACCTTTATTATTAAAACCCATACGATTAATAACAGCACTAGCTTCAGGTAAACGGAATATTCTTGGCTTATCATTACCTGGCTGTGGTTTCGGCGTTATAGTGCCTATTTCTACAAAACCAAAACCCATTGCATCAAAAGCATTAATACATTCACCATTTTTATCTAAGCCTGCGGCTAATCCAACAGGGTTAGGAAAATTAATGCCCATCACCTGTACGGGTTTATTCGGTACGTTAGCTTTGTACAGCCACTTTAATGGTGAACCACCCATATTTTTAAGCGATTTAATGGTTAAGTCATGAATTTTTTCTGGATCACATTGAAAGAATACTTTACGAATAAGCGGGTACAAGACTAGCTCCTTAATGAATAAATACAATAAATAGTAAAACTTTATCAGAGCAAAAAAAATCCCTGATGTTATTCAGGGATTTTAACACTTATTTCACTGGTTCGCAGTGTAAACTTAATAACATGAGCTCTCGAAGAGCAACTGAGAATTGCGCAAACTCGTGATTTTTACTCGTTTTAAATTCGGCTAATATACTTAACCAACGATCAAGCGGTTGATGACTGTCTTCAAACCATTTATCGATCATGGTTTGCGTATCACCTGCGCTCTTATAAATATCTAATACCACTGACGATATTGCTCGTTGCTGCCAATTAAGCTCTTCTCTAAATGAAGCTCTAGCTAGTGCTTGCCAATGATTCGATACCGGTTGCTTAACAATTTGCTCTAAGAACCAATGTAACTCTAATCGATGGCCTAACTTAAAGTACATATCAGCAACAGTTTCAATTGCAATATTTTGTTTATCAGCAATAGATGCGATATCCATTATTGAAAATAACGTACCTAGTTGTGAAATGCGTATCGCAATATCTTTAGGTACACCTTGCTCTTCTAATACTGCCTGTTTTTTCTGTACTTTACTTGCATCTTTATCGACCATTAAGTTATTTAAGTTCTTACTTACAGAATCAAAACTGTCTTTGAAAAAGGCAATATTTTCAGCTAGTGAACAACTTTTATTACGGTGTCTTAAGAACCATCGTGTTGCACTTCTGACTGTACGACGCAATTGAAATAGTATTTCAGTTTGTAACGCTGTTGATAGTTTATTATCTAACGATTCTATTTTTCTCCAGAATATCGGTAACTCGAAAACCTCACTAGCAATGGTATAACTATTGGCAATATCAACAACTGAAGCCCCTGTTTCTTCATTCATTCTGTTGACAAAGTTAAAACCCATGTCATTACCGATGTCATTAGCAAGTTTTGTTGCTATGATTTCAGCTCTTAATGGATGATTTTGCATTTGTGCTTTGTACTTCTCTTGCAGTTGAGAAGGAAAGGCTTCAACAAGTAGGCGGTCATGAAATTCGTTTGCTGTAATTTCAGGATCAACTAGGTCATCTTTTAATACCATTTTACTATAAGCAAGCAGTACTGAAAGTTCAGGACGCGTTAAGCCTTGTTCTTTCGATAAGCGCTCTGCTATTTCATCATCACTAGGAATAAACTCTAGCGCTCTGTTTAACTTACCTGTTCGCTCCATGCTATGAATAAAGCGAACTTGCTCTTTCAACTGTTGTACGCCTTTCATTTCTGTAATAGAAATAGAGTGGGTTTGACGATAGCAGTCAGTTAAGACAATTTCAGATACTTCATCAGTCATCTCATACAACAACTGATTACGTTGCTTCACAGTTAAATCACCATTTTGAACTAAGCCATTTAACAATATTTTAATATTTACTTCTTTATCTGAACAATCTACGCCGCCAACATTATCAACAGAGTCAGAGTTGATTCTACCGCCAGTGATCGCATACTCTATTCGACCTAATTGTGTAAAACCGAGATTTCCACCTTCGCCCACAACCTTAGCTTGTAAATCACAGCCATCAATACGTAAAACATCATTAGCGCGGTCGCCTACATCAGAGTGATTTTCACTAGATGATTTAACATAAGTACCAATTCCGCCATTCCATAATAAATCAACTGGCATTGTTAATAATGCCTGTATTAATTCATTTGGCGCCATGCTTTTTTTAGTACTGCCAATCATTTTTTGTATTTCAGGGGTTAAATCAATAGATTTAGCTGCACGGCTAAATAAGCCACCACCTTTAGAGATTAAGCTTTGATTGTAGTCGTCCCACGTACAACCCGCTAAATTAAATAAGCGATCTCGTTCTTTGTAGGTAGATTTTGAATCTGGTGTTGGATCTATAAAAATATGCATATGGTTAAATGCGGCTTGTAAGCGAATATACTTAGATAACAACATACCGTTACCAAATACATCACCTGCCATATCACCAATCCCCACACAGGTAAAATCGGTAGTTTGACAATCTATATCCATTTCTCGAAAGTGGCGCTTAACAGATTCCCAAGCACCTTTTGCTGTGATTCCCATACCTTTGTGGTCATAGCCTACGCTACCACCAGATGCGAAAGCATCACCCATCCAAAAGTTGTACTCTTCAGAAATACCATTAGCAATATCTGAAAAAGTTGCTGTACCTTTATCAGCAGCAACTACTAAATAAGGGTCATCGTCATCTAAGCGGACAACGTCTTTAGGTGGTATTAACTCACCATTAATAATATTATCGGTAATATCAAGTAGGCCACGAATAAACGTTTTATAGCATTCTTGCCCTGCTTTAAATATTTCATCTCTTGAGCCTGTTTTAGGTAATTGTTTACAAACAAAACCACCTTTTGCTCCTACAGGTACAATCACAGTATTTTTAACTTGCTGTGCTTTTACTAAGCCTAATACCTCTGTTCTAAAGTCTTCTTTGCGATCAGACCAACGTAAACCGCCTCGAGCTACTTTACCACCACGTAAGTGAACCCCTTCAATTTGTGGTGAGTAAACAAAAATTTCGTATTCAGGTACTGGCTGTGGAATATCGCATATATTTTTAGGTAAAAACTTAAATGAGATATACGCTTTATCTTGGCCGTTTTCATCTTTTTGGAAGAAATTAGTTCGAATCGCTGCATTCATCATTTCAACGAAACGTCTAATAATTCGGTCATCATCTAAATTAGCCACAGCATCTAAAGACGCTTCAATAGATGCAAGTAACGATGATATTTGTTTGTCTGTTGATTTAGACTTAGGATCAAAACGTTTTATAAATAATTCTATTAATTTTTTAGCGATATCAGGGTAACTAGCAAAGGTATTTTCAATATAGTGTTGACTAAAAGTACCACCTATTTGACGTTCATATTTAGTAAATGCTCGTAAAATAGAAACTTCTCTGCCACTTAAGCCCGCACTTAAAATTAACCCATTAAAGCCGTCATCTTCTAACTGCCCTTTCCATACTTTATCAAACGCGTCTTGAAATAATGTTTGCACTTCTTCTAAATTAAACTCGTCGTTACCCGTTAATAACATTGAAAAATCAAGTATTGAATATTTCTTATTATCTACACTTTCTATCGCGTAAGGGCTTTCACCTATCACTCGTAAACCAAAGTTTTCTAATATTGGTAACACATCTGATAAGTGAATAGGTTCACCAATGTGAAATAACTTTAATTTCACCAATCGACTATCACGACTTTCTTCTTGGGCTTGATAAAACAACATTTCTAAATCGTGATTTTCTGATAAACATTCAAGCTTATCAATATCAACTACTGCAGTACCTGGTAGCACCTGATCTTTATATGATTGTGGAAAATTTGTATATTTTTGACTGAGCGCTTTACCATTTGATTCACCTTGATGTGACTTTAATGCTAACGACAATTTATCATCCCAGCTCAAGGCTGCATCATTCAGGTTCTTCTCTATTTCTTTCACGTTAATTTCTGCTTTAGTTGATTTAACTCTAACAATATAGTGTGTTCGCGCTTGCACAGATTCTGAAAAGAATGTTGTAAACTCTACTTCTTCAGTACTACCAAAGGCTTCAGCGAGTAACTTTTGGGTTTGAATACGTAACTGTGTGGTATATCTTTCGCGAGGAACATATACCATACAAGAATAAAAACGCTCAAAAGCATCTCTACGAACGAAAAGTCCACAATAATCTCGTTCTTGCATTTTCATAATGCCTAAAACAATATGAAGTAGATCATCAACACTAGATTGTAATATTTCATCTCGTGGGTACGTTTCTAAAATATTAATTAACGATTTATAGGCATGAGAGCCCTTTGCAAAACCTGAAAGTTCACCAACTTGATTTACCTTAGCCGAAATTAATGGTAAGTCTAAGACACTGTTGGTATAAAAAGTAGAACCAAACATACCAATAAATCGGTCTTCACCAACAACATTACCTTTACTATCAAAACGCTTAACACCAATATAATCAAGATGTGCTGGGCGATGAACATTGGAACGTGTATTCGCTTTTGTTAACACCAGTAAATTTTTTCCTAAAGTCAGCTCTCGTGCTGACTCACCAATACCCGAAATAAGTAATTGTTTAGATTTTTTTGAACACTTCATCAATCCTAGGCTACTTTTTGTATTAGCAGTAAGGGAGATATCTCCTTCAATTTTTTCTATATCGTACGAACGATACCCCATGAAGGTAAAGTTATTATCAACAGCCCACTGCAGAAACTCTAATGAAGACTCTTGCTCAGTTTTACTACAAGGTAATGACGACTTTTTAATATCACTAATAATATTGTTTAATGTTTTCGTCATTGGCTGCCAGTCATTAACCGTTAACATGACATCTGACACAACTGCGTTTAACTCATCAGTAATGTCATCAAGTACTTTGATGTCATTTTGACGATCGATTTCAATAAATAAAATAGTTTCAACACATGCTGTTTTAGCTGTTTTATTCGTAGAAGCTTTCACACTACAAATATTATTTTTTTTATCTCGCTCAATATCGATAGGACAAGAGAGTAATAGATGAGGATTAAAACCAAGACGGTTTAACGTAATACGAATTGAGTTAATCAGAAATGGCATATCAGTAACAATGACTTCAATAATAGTATGATTAGACTTCCAACCATGCTTTGTCACTTCAGGATTAAAAACATTTATCACAGGTTTACTATCTTGATGATCGTTTAACGAACGCCATAAACTTAATGTAGCACCGTATAAATCACTATCATTACGATGAGATAGGTCTGCCGAAGAAATGTTTTCATATAATAATGATGAAAAATCTTTAACTAACCCCGCTGATTCTTTAGCAACTTTCTTCTCTATTAAATCAGCCACATTTTGTAAAACTACTGAAGGTAAACCGTCGACTAATGCCATAATGACTCCTTTGTTATCAATGACCAATGTGTGTTAATAAAACACTGGTTTTGTACAAATTAAATTCGAAACATTTAGTTAGAATAGACTAGAAATTCAGTTTTATTAGTAATTTTAATGAATTACACAAAAAAAGTTTAATGACGATTAGAATACACGGGTACTTTAGGGGAATAAAAAAGCACCCTATAAAGTTTATAGAGTGCTAATAATTGCATGATGTATGAAACAGTTTTTTAATTTTTTTGTTTAACTTTCTTTGGTTTTCGCCATAAAAAACTGGCAATGGCAGGTAGTATTATTATTGCAGCTAGCATATTCACTAAGAACATGAAGGTTAATAAAATACCCATATCAACCTGAAATTTCAGATCAGAAAACAACCAAGTTGATACGCCAATAGCCAAAGTAAAGCCAGTGATTAACACTGCGCTTCCTCGTTCTTTTAATGCAGCTAAATATGCTTCGAATACGGTGTCTCCCTGATTTAGCCGAGCATTCATTGTTGATAAAATATAAATGCCATAATCAACGCCAATACCAACACCTAACGCAATAACAGGTAATGTTGAAACTGTTAAACCAATATCAAGTACTGTCATTAGCCACTGAGCAAGTACAGAAACAACAAATAAAGGTAAAACAACAGAAATGGTTGAACGTAAGCTAATAAAACTAATCAAACATAGTATGATAACCGCACCATAAACATAAACCATCATAGGTAATTGCGCTGCTTTAACGGCTTCATTAGTTGCTGCCATCACTCCTACAGGGCCTGATGCTAATTTAAACTGAATTTTATCAGAGCTTAACTCTTTACTAACCACTTTTACTTCATTAACAACACGCTCAATCGTTTCAGCTTTATGATCTTTTAAAAATAAAATAACCGGCATAACACTACAGTTACTGTTTAGTAAACCACTTGATGTTGGCACACGAGCAATTGATTGCACTAATGCATGCTCATTGCGTGGCAGTGCTTTCCACTTAGCATTCCCCTCATTAAAACCCGCATTAACCACTTTAGCGACAGTACTTAAACTGATTGTTGACTCTACACCTGGCACATTATTTAAACGCCATTCAAATTCTTCAATAACACTTAAAGTTTCATGGTAAGTACAAGCATCTTTATAGGTTTCAGCAATAATAGAAATATAATCAACGGTAATCTCAAATTTATCAGTAATTAACGCTGTATCTAAATTATATCTTGAGTCTGCATGTAAAGCAGGAGCACCTTCATGGAGCTCTCCTATTTTTAGATTTTGTGAAAAATACAAGCCTGCAACAAATAAAATAGAAGTGATGAACAGAATAAGAGAAGCAACTTTAGGTGTAGCGCATATTGATATTCGATACCAAATTGTATCTTGCTCATTACTTGGT
The DNA here is from genome assembly GCA_023301705.1 of Alteromonadaceae bacterium. Classification (GTDB taxonomy): domain Bacteria; phylum Pseudomonadota; class Gammaproteobacteria; order Enterobacterales; family Alteromonadaceae; genus JALZUE01. Next base: position 12,391 of record JALZUE010000108.1, read on the forward strand.
TGTTTAATTTTTTGAGGCTTTAACGTTAAGTAAGAAGCGAGTACAGGAAGCAGAAATAAGTTAGTCAAAATTATCATTGCCACGCCTAATGACGCTGTAATGGCTAATTCACGAATAATACCAATATCAATAGATAGTAAAGTTAAAAAACCAACGGTGTCAGATAGTAAAGCAATAATACCTGGTAATAGTAATGAACGACAACTTAAACGCGCTGCAACTATAGCCGTAAGGTTATTATTAACATTTTTCTTAATCGCATTAATCATTTGCACGCCATGACTAACACCAATAGCAAACACTAGAAATGGCACTAAAATAGACATTGGATCTAAGCCAAAGCCCATATATGCAAGCATTCCCATTTGCCAAACAACAGAGATTAACGAACAAACAATAGGTAATAACGTTAATTTAATTGATCGAGAAAACAAAAACACCATAAAGGTTGTAATAACAATTGCGACAATAAAAAAGAGTACAACCCCTTTAGCGCCTTTTGCCACATCACCAACCATTTTGCTAAAGCCAATAATATGAATACTAATATTATTGCTTTCATATTGTTGACGAAGTTGGCTTTCTAATTGTTCAGCAACTTTAATTGTATCGAGTTTTTCACCTGTTTGAGGATCATTCTCCATTAATGAAGAGGTAACCATTGCACAGCTGTAATCATTTGAAATTGTTCTACCAACAATACCTGCTTTTTCAATATTCCCTTTTACAATAGCTAAACCGTGTTGACTTGCTTGAAAATCAGCAGGTATTACGGGACCTCCAGAAAAACCATCCTCAACCACTTCAATAAAACGTGTACTTGGTGAAAATAAGGATTTTACTTGCGTACGATTAATACCTGGAATAAAGAACACCTGATCGTGAACCGACCTTAATGTGGTAAAAAATTGTTCGTTAAAAATATCGCCATCAGTATTACATACAGAAATAAGTACATTATTAGCACCGCCAAAGTTTTCTCGGTGCTTTAAATAGGTTTTCATATACTCGTGGTTAAGCGGTATATTTTTAGTAAATGAAGCATCTAACTTAATTTGACTTGCCTGAAAAGAGAGAAAAATAGACGCAAACAAGAAAACCAGTACAACTGCTAGTCTATTTTTAAACAAAGCCGCTTCAAGGTAATTTATTAACTTTTCAATAATCATAATTCATTCAACAATGTAATTTTTTTAATACCCACATCAGAAACAACAATTAACTTTTGTTGAAACCACACGCCATCAATTAACGACTTTCCATCTACTTGATTCAATTGACTAAACGTTTCGCCACCATCTGTACTTTTAATTAACGCCCCACTATTGCCCAATACAAATAGATTATGATTATCGGCAGCAATAATAGTATTTAATAATGCAGTTGTACCTGTTTCAATACTGCTCCATGTTTCAGTATTGTCTTTACTATAAAATAAATGGCCTCTTAAACCGCAAGCAAAAATTCGATTGTTTGGTAGTTTAATAATATCGAAAAATGACCCATGGTATATTTCGTCTAATTTATCCCAACTACGACCAAAATCTTGACTGGTTGCAATTAATCCAATTTCACCAACTAAATACAAGTTATTACCATCACGCTTAATACGATTAAAATGTGGTAAAATTCCTTCCCTTTCGTCTAAGTAAGCGGCTTCATCTTCTTCTTTTAAATCATTTAAGTATTCAACATCTTCCGGTAATAAAAAGTCTTCATGAAATTCATTAACCCATGTTTTACCGCCATCGTTAGTACGAAAAAACATACCATAAGAGCCAACAGCAACCCCATCTAATTCATTTTTAAAGGTAATATCAAACAATGGCTTTTCTAAATCAGGTAAATACTGTTGAACAGACCAAGAGTTGCCGCCATCTTTTGTATGCAAAATTACAGCGTCATGACCAACCGCCCAGCCTAAATTTTCATTAAGAAAGAAAACACCCGTTAATGTAGATTTAACTGGAACATTCGCCTGCTTCCAATCAACGGCATCACTTGAGAACAAAATATGGCCAAAGGCGCCAACAGCTACCAATTTATTGTTATTGATGACATCAATATCAAGCAATAAAGCATTTTTTGCTAAAGGAGCAATAATAGAGGGAGAGTGATGGATATCTTGACTATTCGCTACAGCGAAAAAGCTACTGAATAAAGATACAGCAAATATTAAAAGCGGCTTTTTATACATATGGTGACCTATAAAATAATGCAGTTAGTTAATCATGTTAACTAACTGCATAGTGTTTACGTAAACTAAAGAGTATTAGAATATACCTTTAACGACGACCTTCTCGGCGTAAAGCTGATGGGGTAAACGATTTATCATCTAATTCGACAGAAAAATCATACATCTTAGCTTCATTATCTAAGCCCATTGCTATATAGCGACGAGATTGAAAGTCATGAAATACTTCTAATGTAGACCATTGCGTTGGTACTTCATAATAATTTAAACCATGAGCTATACCAACACGGTACAATTCGTCTCGGTTATCATAAATATCTGTCACCGCAACTTGCCAGCTATCTTCATCAATGTAGAACACACGTTTTTTATAAGTATGGCGTGTATTTTCCTTTAATGAAGCTTCAACTACCCATACGCGATGTTTTTCATAACGCACATGTTCAGGATTAATATGACCGGCTCTTATAATGTCTTTATGTGAAAGCTTGTCACTGTGTAAGCGGTAATCATTGTAAGGGATAAGTAATTCTTTTTTACCTTTCAATTCCCATGTATAACGATTAGGCGCGCCGTTAAACATATCAAAGTCATCAGTTGTACGGAGTCCATCAGCTGCTGTACCCGGTGCATCATAAGCAACGTTTGGTGCTCTTCTTACACGGCGTTGACCTGTGTTGTATGTCCACGCTTGACGAGGCTTTTTAATTTGGTCCATTGTATCGTAAACAAGCAATGCAGTACCCGCTAAACGTGCAGGTTCGGTTACTTTTTGTTTAAATTTGAACAAAATATTTTGCTCTTCAAGTACATTTGCTTGTGCACCTTTTGTACTGTAGGGCAATGTTAACTGATCATCAAAACCTATATAGGTAAAATTGCCTGAAGCCGTTGGAATAACCTGGCCACCTTGGCGTTGAATACCTTCGCCTCGGTAACGCAAAATATGATTCCAAATCACTTCTAAACCGTTAGTTGGAATAGGAAACGGAACTCCAATAGCTGCACCAGTAATACCATTACCACCAGCTATTAAAGACGAATTTTTCGCATTTTCTATCGTTGCATCATATACGTACTGAGGAAAAGAAGCACTTCGATGAGTTTTATACACATGTGCTTTAAAGGTCTCTGGGTATGTTTCAAATAATTTAATTTGGCCAGGTGTTAATAAGTCTTTATATTCACTTACATTAGCATGAGTAATTGTGTACAGCACCTGATCTGATGAATATGGATCAGGGTGATGATCACCAACTTTATAACCTGCTGGAGGCTCAGTGATACCACCTGTCCATGCTGGTATAGAACCATCAGCATTCGCTGCACGTTCACCGCCAACCGGTGTTAAAGTGCTAGTTAATTTATTTGCTTCTTCTTCAGTTACTTTAGCAATTACAGCACTACTCAATAAAGTAGTTAATGCTAAGGTTAATAATGTTATTTTTTTCATTTTACAGCCCCTTAAATAGAGTAACTAATGCTTAATGAGACATAATCACGATCTTCCATACGGTTAGTTGTGCCTACACCGTCAAAAAATCCATTATAGGTAAAATCTGCTTTCCAACGGCTTTGATATTCAAATGAAACACCAAGAGCAACAGATTTGCGATCTTCAATAAACAAAAATAATGGATCAGGGGTTGTACCCGAAACATCGTGTGAAAATACAATACGCGGCGATACATTAATGCCTGCAAATAGGTTGTTATAATCTAATTTACCAACGATTCTATACCCCCATGAAAAAGAGTCAGGAAATGGGTTAGTTTCAACACCACCTTGTATTGCTAACTCTAATCCTTCTGCACCCGCAATACCGCCATTTCTGTCAGTACCAGGTCCATTTAATCTCAGTACATCTTCATCAGGAAAGTCTTGAATTGAAATACCACCAACTTCTAATAGCCCAGTGAATTGGCTAGCGCCTAACGTAGGACCGAATAAGTGCGTAAGTGTAAATTGACTTTGAATTGTGTCTGCTAGTATAAACCCTTGAATATCTTGTCCAAAGCCTAAGTTTTCAACTTGAGAAATACCATCTAAAGAAGGCACGATACCAGCATTCGCCAACTGTTGAGGTACAGCAGCAAACAATAATTCAACATCATCGATTTGTAGAGGCTCATCGACTCTATATGATATTTCACCAGCAACTGATGTTTCACCAATGGCAGTATTAAAGCTTAATCCGTAAAGTTGAATATCTTCAACAAAATCAAGCTCTACACGAGAGAAAACAGCTAAATCGGTATAATTGTCTTCTGTAATAGTTTCGTTAGTAGTGAAGTCACCAATAATTTGCGCTAAATCGCTTTGAATAGCTTCTGAACTAAAGTTAGCAGTAACACCCGAGAATATTGGTCTACGGCTATGGTAATTAATATAATACGCACTTATTTCCGTATCATTTAAGCTCGGTAAATACCAAGAAAAACGTACACCATATTGACCACCATCATCAGGCTCATTCTCAGCAAGGCCACCAGGTGCTCTTAAAGAGACAATTGTTGGATAAGTTAAATAAAGAGCAGCGGCATCAGTTGATGAAACTTGCCCTGTTCTAACCGATTCACCCAGTGCATTAAGCTGTGATATTAATGCATCAAGATCAAAGTCTGGCCCACCAGAAAAGCCTAGCTGAACATTGGAAAACTGACCACCGTCACCAGCAAAGTCATTATTTGAAAAATAAGTGCCTGGTGCAGGTATAACCGTTTGCTCCCAATCATATTGATAAAAAGCTTCAATGGTTAAGTTTTCACTAATTCCTAATGAACCCCAAATAGCACCGTAAGGAATAAAAGCTTCTTTTAAGTCTGCGCCAGGCGCTCTTAAACGAGAAATATCAACAGGGTTAATTTCGCTAATACCGTGGGCGATTAACGTACTTTCACCCCAACTAATAATTTGTTGACCAATTCTTACTGTTAATGGTTTATCACCTATGTCAAAATCAGCATATAAGTAAGCATCTAATAAGCGAATATCTTTACAGACTTGCTTGCTGGCTTCACCATCACGACATGGATCATTTGTCACACCTGAAACAGGGTTAGTGTATGCACGATCGTTATCAACAAGCTCAGTATCGTAAAAATAAAAAGCTCGTGTGAAAAAACCAAAGTTTTGATAACGAATGTCTATATCATGAGAACCTTTAAAAATGGTAGAAAAGGCATCACCTGCATCATAGTTTAAGTTGCCGTTATCACCGTTGGTTGAAAACGTGCCCTCACCTTGAAATATGTCGGCAGATGTTGTTGTGCGAGTATTTGGATTAAATCCTGAAAAGTCAAAGCCATTATTTGGATTATTGGCAATACCAATATTGTCGAAATCTCTATCTTCAATACGAATACTAGTACCTAAGCTAAATGTTGAATCAAATGTTATATCAACATTGCCTAATGTGTAATTTGCAGATATTGCATGATTAGACGCCATTGCAAACATTGTAATAGCAACTACTTTAGAAAGCGGTTTTATTATAAATTTATTATTTTTTTCATGTTTCATACTACATTCCCCCGAGCAGAAATATAATGATTATTATAAGTATAATTCTTTTTATTTAAACGATAATTGCATCATTCTAAATAACTATCAAGCGATAAAAATTTAAAATAAAGCCTTTACCTGTATAACTTTACGGTTAAAACCGCTTATTTCTTTTATTAAATTTAAAACACCTGTTTTAAATTTGAATCATTTTCAGAAAAGACTAAAATATTAATGCTTTGTTTTATAACGTCTGCGAATCATTTAAAGATAAATATAGCAGTAAACAAAATTAACACAGCCGTTTTAAGCAAAAACTCTAACTTCAACACCTTTGTAATGATTTAAATTTATTATTTTCTGTTACTAAAACAAAGTTACCATTGATTCCTGCAGGCGTAATATGCGCTCTTAAATGCATAGCAGGAAATCTTACAGTTAAGCCCTGATGTGTTCTCACCTGAATCGTTTCAACATAACCTTGATAATAAGGTCTAAACTCTTCAGGTGTAAAAGCTAATGAAAAGTAATAGGTATTAAGCATAATAAATTAGGTGTTCAATGCAGCATCAATTTTTTCTTTTAAGTCACGCGATAAATCGCTTATTGCCGATAAACGTCGTAATTGAGCTTCAATAAGTGCCTGTCTTACAGGTTCATAACGTTTATAAGCTAATAATGGCGTTACTAAGCGCGAAGCGACCTGTGGGTTAATGGTGTTGAGTTGATCGATATGATCAGCCAAAAATAGATAGCCTTTACCCGATTTACAATGAAAATACTTAGGGTTAGTCATCATAAATGCACTAATTAATGAACGTGCTCTATTCGGATTTTTTAACGAAAATAAAGCATGTGATAACAATGAGTTTAAGCGTTCGAAAACCGCTTCATCATTTTGCATCGCATTGATTGAAAACCATTTATCCATGACCAATGACGTGTCATACCATTTCGTTTCAAAATGAGATAATTGCTTATCAAAACTTGTCATATTATTTTTTGCACAAGCGGTTAAAGCGGCTAATGCATCGGTCATATTATCAGCATTGTAGTAGTGTGTTTCAACCATAGTTAAGGTATTCGGCAAAATAGCAATATATGATAAACAAGTATTATTCAACGCTCTAAATGCAACGGCTTTTTTATCTTGCTTACCAAGTGTCGTTAACTGCGCTGATGTTTGTTGATAAACCTGAATAAACACATCTTGCAAGCCAACAGCAAGAAATGTTTTTAACAATTCAATTGCATGCATGAGTTTGTCAGGATCTACTTGAGTTAAATTATCAGCGATTTCATCAAAACTTGGTAAGGTCAACTGCTCTGCAATTAAGGCAGGATCTATATCACTTTTTAACATAGACGAAAAAACGCTAATTAAGCTGTTTGGTAACGCCAACTCTGGTGTATCGATTAACCTTTTAATATAACGTGTAAATAATTTCTGCCCTGCATCCCAGCGACAAACTTCATCATTGGCCTGTGCCATAATGTATTCAAGTTCATTATCAGTTTGCTCAAATTCAACTTTCACAGGTGCTGATAAGTCAGCTAAGAATGCTAGCGTAGGCTTGCTTGAAAACTCAGTGAATGTGAATGTTTGCTTATCAGACGTTAACTCTAATAATTGTTCGGTTATTTCAATCGACTTGTCATTGTGCTGCGATAATAGCTCAACCTTAACTGGAATATGCAAAGCAACTTTGTCAGTTTGGTTTGCTGTTGGTTTGTGCACTTGTGCTATTGTCACTTGATAAGTGTTAGTTTTTTCATCAAATGATTCAGATACTTGTAATAGAGGAGTACCCGCTTGACTATACCATGACTTAAATTGAGTTAAATCAACACCAGAAGCATCTGCCATAGCATTAACAAAATCATCACAAGTCACCGCCATACCATCAAAACGCTTAAAGTATAAGTCAGTACCTTGACGAAATTTCTCTTTACCTAATAAGGTATGTAACATACGAATAACTTCTGCACCTTTTTCATACACAGTTAATGTATAGAAGTTATTCATTTCAATTACTTGTTCAGGGCGTATTGGATGTGCCATTGGGCTTGCATCTTCGGCAAACTGATGTGAGCGTAACACTCGCACATTTTGTATGCGTGTTACAGCAGCAGAGTTTAAATCGGCACTAAACTGTTGGTCACGAAAAACAGTTAAACCTTCTTTTAAGCTTAACTGAAACCAATCACGACATGTAACACGGTTTCCGGTCCAATTATGAAAATACTCATGGGCAATAACAGCTTCAATATTAAAGTAATCTGTGTCAGTTGCAGAGTGCTCATCAGCAAGCACGAATTTACTATTAAATACGTTTAAGCCTTTATTTTCCATTGCCCCCATATTGAAAAAATCAACAGCGACAATCATGTAAATGTCTAAATCATACTCTAAACCAAAGGTATCTTCGTCCCACTTCATCGAGTGTTTTAGTGACTGCATTGCGTGTTTAGCTTTATTTTTATTACCTTTATCAACAAAAATCTCTAATGCAACTTGCTTGCCTGAGCTGGTAATAAAACTATCTGATAATAAATCGAAATCGCCAGCAACCAAAGCAAATAAATAACAAGGTTTAGGGTGAGGATCATGCCAAGTGACACTGTGAAAACCATTCGCTAAATCTTCGTTAGCTACTTTATTACCGTTAGATAGTAAAAATGGGTATAACGCTTTATCAGCAATAATTTTAGTTGTAAATACAGCCAAAACATCGGGGCGATCAAGGTAGTACGTAATGCGTCTGAAACCTTCTGCTTCACATTGTGTACAATAGGCATCACCAGACTTATATAGGCCTTCTAATGCCGTATTATCAAGAGGAGAAGTTTGAGTTTTAATACTAAGTTTAAAGACATTTTTAGGCACATTGATGATGATTTTATCATCAAATACTTGGTAGTCCTGTTCAGATAAAACAATGTTATCAATGGTTAAGTTAACTAACGTTAAATGTTCACCGTCTAGTGTTAACGTATTATTACCACTAACATTATTTACCACCATACTATTAAGTACTTGGGTATGATTATCGTCTAAAGTAATAGTTAAATTAACTGTGTCTATGGTGAATTCAGGTGATTGGTAGTTTTTCAGGTAACGAGGGGTAAAATCTGTCATAAAATAAAGTCACTTAACTTGTAAAAATAAACATTAACAAGTTAACACTTCATAAATTATAAATAAAATAATACTTTTTCACGTTACTGTAGATACATCGTAGACATAACTTTATAACGTTATATGCATTTTATGATAGTTTGCCCATTAACTCTGATGTAATAGTTAATGGGCAAACACTAATTTATTATTGTTAATGCTTTATCGGAAAAATTTATATTTAGTTAATTTTTGATTTAGATAAATTCACTAAATCAAACGTAATATTAGCTGCTTCTGTTAAAAATGGATCAAGTTCAGTTAATTGTTCTGGTAAATCATCATCTAATGACTCAACTGGTTTCTCACCTATGGCGGCTAAGCGTGCATTCGTGCGAAGTAATTGTCTGTCGTTACGCTCTTTGCGATCACTTTTACGTTCAATTAAATTCAATGAGATTGTTTTATCATCTTTTTGCTCTTGATAACGGGCAATATCACTTTCGATATATGAAAATTCAACATTATTTTTAATACGTGCTTGATGTTTACCGTCAAGAAATAAAATATCATTTTGTAAATCGTTTAACACTGAATATTGCGCTTTTGGAATTTGATCCCAAGGCAATGCATTTTCTTCCCGGCTTTCACCCCAATCGGCAGGATCAATCGCTGTTGGAAATGCGATATCAGGAATAACACCACGATGTTGAGTACTACCACCATTGATACGATAAAACTTTGCAATAGTAAATTGAATACTACCTACTGGTTTTTCAAATACATCATAAATCTTTCTTAATGATCTATGTTGTTGAACGGTACCTTTACCAAAGGTATGTTCACCAATAATGACAGCACGGCCATAATCTTGTAGTGCAGCGGAAAATATTTCTGAAGCAGAGGCACTATTTCGATCAACCATCACTGATAATGGCCCACTGTAATACACTAAACCATCGACATCACGCTGAACTTCAACACGTTTTTGTTGATTAAGTACTTGAACAACCGGTCCTTGGTCAATAAATAAGCCCGTTAATAATGTGGCCTCTGTGAGTGAGCCGCCACCATTTCCACGAAGGTCGATAATCATACCTTCAACTTTTTGCTCTTTTAATTTTGATATTTCTTTTTTTACATCTCGTGATAAATGATTGTAAAAGCTTGGTATTTCAATAACACCCAATTTGCGCTCTTCGCCGTTAGGTAATGTATCAATATAGACTTCAGATTTAGCAGCACGATCTTCTAACTTAATTTGATCGCGCACAATAGAAACTATTTTAATATTAGCATCTGAATCTGATTCACCAGACTTTATTTGCAAACGTACAGTAGTGCCCTTCGGGCCTTTGATTAAGTCAACAACGTCATCTAGACGCCAGCCAACAATATCTACAAACTCTTCTTTATTTTGTGCAACGCCAACAATTCTGTCTTTCGATTTTAATTGTTTTGATTTTTCAGCCGGGCCACCTTTAACGATACTTTGAATGACAGTATAGTCATCTTCTGTGCGAAGAACCGCGCCAATACCTTCCAAAGAAAGGTTCATTTCCATGCGAAATTTTTCAGCGTTTTTTGGTGATAAATAAGAAGTATGCGGCTCAACAACGCGAGCAAAACTATTCATCAGTAGTTGAAACACATCTTCGCTTTCATCTTGGTTAAAGCGTTTAATTGAATAGTTATAACGTTTGGTTAATGTTTCTTGAATTTTTGGCCATTCTTTATCTGCTAACGTTAGACTCAGTACGTCGTATTTTACTTTTGAACGCCACAAGGCATGTAACTCAGTTAAGTTTACAGGCCAACTTTCGTCTTCACGATTAAATTGATAATTATCGTTTTTGGTAAAGTCAAATGGTTGTTCTAATAATGTTAATGAATACTCAAAACGCTCTACTCTGCGCTGTACATAAACATTATAAATGTCATAAGCAATTGATAATTTACCAAAACGAATAGCTGTATCAAATGAATAACGATACTTTTCAAAACTGGCAATATCAGATGCTAAAAACAAATTACGATTGTAGTCTAAGTGTTTAATGTAGTAATCAAACACCTCTGATGATAGCTCATCATTAATATTAATTTTTTTAAAGTGTTCTCGAGTAAATTGCGCTGAAATTCGTTTACTAGCTGCTGTATGTTGGTATTCAGGTTTTAATACCGGTGTTACAGTATCTTTTTCTGTATTAGCATGCACTAAATTAGCCGAACACATGACCAATGATACTACTAACGCTATACGACCAAATTTTCGCATGCAAGTTACTCCATTACTCTTATTAAGAACACTTTTAGTTAACTACGTTTGACAAGTTAATTGAATATTTGTTCAACTTGGGTTTTTACAACCATGCCTGAGGCTAATTGAACATGAACATCACTTCCATCAACTTCAGTAACAACCGCATTCATCGGTGAATTACCAAATTTAACTTTAACATTGGCACCTACTTTCACTGCAGCAGGGTTAGCTTGTTCAAGTTTAACTTCTTTAGCAGGTTTAGCTGCTACTTTAGCTGACTTTGTTGATTTAACATTTTGAAACTTTTGTGCTTTTTTAGCTTTAGTTTTTGCATCAACATTTGAAGAACTGTCTTTTTTAGATTTGCCTTTCTGATCTTTATGACCAAACTTCTCTTGGCTTTCTTTCAATGTATTTTTAGCATGTTCCGCTTGTTCTTGATCAATTTCAGCAACAGATTCGCCTGTTAAGTTAATACGCGAGGCTCCTACTTTAATCGATTTAAGGTAACGCCAGCTACTTGTGTAATGACGTAAAACTTGTCTTAAACGGGTTTTACTTACGTTGTCATCTTCAGTTAATTGCTCAGCAATCTCTTGAAAAATACCAACTTTTAAAGGCTTTGCTTGGCCTTCAACTGAGAAACACAAAGGGAATTTATTTGCTAATAATGCGATAATTTCTTTTGTGGTTAATGCTTTAGTTTCCATAAATACAACTTTAAATAAATTAATCTTCTAGATATTGATCACGGTTTTCCAATACATGGCGACACCAATCATAAATATCATCACTTTCTAAATCTGGTAAAACATCTTGTCCAATCCAAACGTGCCATACCAGCTCTAATATTCTTACGAGTTCATCAGCTACAATGTCTTCTTCAGCAAGATCATATAACGTATGATAAATTTCGTTAATTTTTTCGGCAACTTGTTCTTCTTGCCCTTCCCAGTCTCCGACAACACTTTCAGAAACTAAATAATCATGTATAACTACAAATTCTTTCATTTTCCAAAATACATATGGCTAGAAAGCGCATAACATACCTTGAAAAGCTAATTTTTTAAAGTTTTATCGCGTTATAATGACAAGATAACTTACTTTATAGTAATAATTCTTTTTTTAATACTATTATCCTGTTGATGCATTACTATTTTTTCTATATTAATACAATAATGGTTTGTTTTGATTTTAAGAAAATTGCTAATAATTTATTAACAAATACAATCAATTATAAAGTATCAATTTTGTATTTTATTTGTAGTAATTAATAGTATGATAACTATATTATTTTCATTAACCTTATAAAAGAGAAACGATCATGTTTTACGTTATTTTTAGTCAAGATGTAGAAAACAGCTTATCGTTAAGATTAAGTGTACGTGACAAGCACATTGCACGATTAACCCAGTTACAAAATGAAGGCCGTTTATTAGTAGCAGGCCCTTGCCCTGCAATCGACAGCGAAAACCCGGGTGAAGCTGGTTTTACCGGTTCTGTTATTATTGCTGAATTTGATTCCTTAACGGCTGCACAAGAGTGGGCTGACTCTGACCCATATATTGCTGCGGGTGTTTACGAAAAAGTCATTGTGAAACCGTATAAAAAAGTTTTACCCGCGTAAATTAAAACTGTGTTCTATAATGGTTAAAGAATAATTGATGTTGATAAAAAGCATCAATTATATTTTTCACAGATAAAAATAAAAAAATTGTATTTTTCAGTATTTATTTGTAACCAAATTAGTAAAATTACCCATTATGAAAAAAGCTCAACTATTTACACTAAAGTCATATATCCACTTCATATTATTAACATTTAGTACAAGCATTTTTGCCGAAACTGACATCACTGTTAAAAGTTGCAGTAATCAATATTCAGGTAGTGAATTATCAGCCTGTTTAGATAATGTTAGAAGTCGCACAGAAAAAGAACTTGTTATCTGGGTAAACAATCAAACCTTTGTGCTAGATACAATTAAACAAGAAACAGGCAAAGGTGCTGCTCTTAAGCTATTTAAACGTTCTATGAATAGGTTTAATACGTATAGAGAAGATAATTGTCGTTGGCAGTATTTAACTATAGTACCAGCCAAAGGCGCTGATATTGCCTATAAAAAATGTTATATAGAATTAACTCAAACCAAAATCAATGAGTTATCAAAATTAAGCCGACAAGGTTAAATAAGTGACCATTGAATTGATAACCACTTAATTAACCTTTGAGATTTATAACTTTATTGTTTATTTTTGATCGTCGTTTTCTTCTTGATATACTTGTTTTTGTGCTTCAATTGCTTCATCACTTGCAAGCATTACCGAAACCCATCTGCCTTCTTTTGAGCTTTCAAAGCCAATTTTTATGATCATAGTTAGCGGAACTGAAAGCAACATACCGACAGTGCCTAACAACCAGCCCCAAAAAATTAACGATAAAAACACCACTAATGTAGACAGGCCTAAACCTTTACCTAAATAACGAGGTTCAATGACATTACCCATAAAAGTATTAATTAATAAATAACCTAAACCAATAAAACCGGCTGCACTCGGGCTTATTTGCAATAATGCTAAAGACATTGCTGGTACTGCAGCAATAATAGAACCAATATTAGGGATATAATTTAATAGAAAAGCTAATACGCCCCATAATAAGAAAAAGTCTAAACCAAACGCCCACAGCATCGTTGAAACCAATATACCTGTTGCAATGCTCACTAATGTTTTAATAGCCAAGTAATTGTTTACTGAATTAAGGAACTGACCTACTTGCTTTAAACGCATTTCAGGATCATCTAGGGCATGATGCAACTTATTCGGTAATAAAGGCGCTTCAAATAGCATAAAGATAACGGTAATGATAATTAAGAACATATTTGCCATTACGTTACCAAAACCACTTAACATATTTGTTGCTAGTCCTAACGCTGCAGCAGGATCTATGTATTCAGTTAAAAGCTCTTTTGATAATTGTATATTGTAATTTTCTAACTGGGTAATTAGCCAAGCAAACTGTTCTGTTAATTGTGCACGGTACTCAGGTAATAGCCCTGATAATTGAGATAGTGAATTACCCACTAAACCTGCTAAAAATAAAACAATTGAAACAAATATCGCAATAACAATAAATACAGAAACAATTTTTGGAATTTTGAAACGATCTGCATACTTGATTAATGGATTACAAATAATGGCAATGAATATTGACAACACAAACGGCACAATAATATTCGTAGATGATTTAATACCTGCAAAAATAATAAATAATGCAGCAATCATCACAAACGCTTTTAGTACTTGACTGGTGGGATTAAACTTTATTGAAGACAAATGATTTCCTAGTATTCAAGAATTAGATGAAGAGTAAAATAATATAATAGTTAATATCATAACGAGGCATCAATATAATGGCTAGTTTTATCTCAAACTACACTTTATAAGATACCTCATTAATATTTACATAGTACGTCTAATCAAAGTAATGCTAGACAGGTTTAATAATCGTCGACACGATATCAAACCAATTAAACCAACAAAGCTTGCTCCAGCAATAATAGCTAATACCCAATAAGAAAAATGAAAACTCGCTGACATATTAAACACTTGTGTTTGTAGAACAAAAACAGCTATTTCCATCGCAATACTTGCCATTAAACCAGCTAAAGCGCCTAATGCTAAAAACTCATAGAAAATGCTTAACGCCAGTAAACGACCTTTAGCACCAAGCGTACGTAAAATAGCAAGTTCACGTTCACGCTCTTCCATACTTGCTTGTACTTGTGCAATTAAGACTAACGAGCCTGCCAGTACAACGAGTATTAGAATAAACTGAACTGCAATTGCAACGCGCGATATTACATCTCGTAATTGAGTTATCAGTGCTTCTATATCTAACAAACTAATCGTTGGATATTGAGCTAAAAATTGTTGTAATGCCTTAGATTGCTGTTCATCAACATGAATTGAGTTAATGTACGTTGCGGGAAAATCGCTTAAAACAGATGGGTGAAAAATCACATAAAAATTAGGTTGTAGTGATTGCCAATCAACTTCACGAATACTAGTGACAACCGTTAGTACTTCTTCATTTCCTAAGGTAAAGAATAACTCATCGCCAAGTGTAATATTTAAACGTTCGGCAATATCTTTTTCGACAGAAACAGGTGGCAGCTCAGTTATCTCGCTATTATCCCACCACTGACCTTCAACAATAATATTTTTATTCGGTAGCGTTTCTCGCCATGTTAAGTTTAATTCTCGACCAACACCTTGCCTGGTATTTGAAGCATTTTCTGTCTTATCACCTTTAGGCTTTCGTTCAATAACATCATCATTTATTCGTGCTAAACGCCCACGAACTACTGCATATAAATCACTTGATTGAATATTATTATTCGTTAAAAACGATGATAAATTATCTGTTTGGTCTTCACTAATATTAATTAAAAAGCGATTAGCAGTATCTTTAGGCAATTGGCTTTGCCATTCATCAATAATGGCATTTTTCATGACTAAAATAATTAACAGTAACTTGATTGCTAGCGTAAAACTTATAAGCTGAATAGCGTTTTCATTTGCTCTACGCTTTACATTTGCTAATGCTAAATGCCACGCCTTACCTGCTTGACTACCCACTTGTCGACCCAACTTCATTAGCCCGTGTGCAAGTAACAATAAAATACCTGAAACCAATAAGCCGCCAAACAATAACGCAGCACTTAAATTGATATCTTTGCTAAATAAATATAATAAGCCAAACACAGCAAGTAATGAAATAACGCTTGAGAGCAAAGTACGTGAAGAAAAGTTTTGGCTACCTCTTAATACCCACATAGGAGATGTATTTACTAACGACTTTAATGGTTGAATAGCAAATGCACTTGCGCAGACAAAGCCTGTAATAATCGCAATAAGTAAAGGCGCGCCATAAGCATGGCTGGTAGTAATATCAAAGAGGTTTTGAATTGTGACAAGGCCAATACTCAGTATAATAAAACCAACAAACAGACCAATCGTAATACTAAAAATACACAGCAATGCCCAGTGTAAACAATACATTTTTAATATATGTGATTTACTAGCACCCATGGCTTTGAAAATAGCCACACTTGACTGATGACGTTGCCCATAACGTCGACTTGCCACTGCAACAGCCACTGCGGCTAAAACGACACCTAACATACTGCCTAATGACAAATATTTTTCAGCACGATTTAATGCTTTCGCTAACGGTGTATTACCTGATTGAATATTTCGCCAGCGCTGTGTTTCATTTAACTTAGGTGTTAACCAAGATTCATACGATGCTAAGTTTTCTTGATCACCCGCAAGTAAATAAGAGTACCCTAAACGACTACCTGGTTGCACTAACCCTGTTGCAGCTAGGTCATCAATGTGTAATAGCACTATGGGTGAAGCGCCAAAAACACTAAATGACATATCAGGAACCTGTTCAATAATACCCGCAATAGTTAAAGTATGATTTCCCACATTCAAGCTATCATCAATCGATAAACCTAAAATTGCTTCGGCTTTTTTATCAAGCCACACTTCACCTTTTTTAGGCGTTGAAACTGCAATTGCAGGTTGATTTGGATCAGTTTTAACTAATAATTCACCACGTAGTGGGTAGCCATCGCTGCTTGCTTTTAGCTGAACCAGCATCATATTTTCTTCAGAAAATAACATTGATGCCATTTCAACCTGTTTTACATGCTTAATATCTCGACTATTTGCCTCAATTATATATTCCTCATTGATGGCTCTAGATGATTTTACTATCACGTCTGCGGCGATGAACTTACTAGAATCTGCCAATAAACTTTGCTTAACTAAACTTGAAAAGCCGCTCAACGAAAAAACAGATGAAACTGACAATATAATTGCCAATGCCACAATAGTTAATTCGCCTCGTTTTAATTCATGCTTTAATAGACGCCACGAGTGTTGTATCCACATAGCCATTAATGTAACCCTGATGATGCTTTAATCATATACTCATGATTTACTTGTTCTATTGCAGACTCATTACCTAATGACCTATTAGTAACGTCAACTAAACTACCTGAAGTCATTCGTACTTGTTTTTTACACTTAGCCGCTAATTTATTATCATGCGTAACCAACACCAGTGTTGTACCAAATTGTTTATGTATCTCAAACAGTAGTTCAGTGATATGTTCACCCGTTTTGGTGTCTAAATTACCTGTAGGTTCATCGGCAAACAAAATATCAGGTTGACTAATAAATGCTCTAGCAATTGCGATACGCTGCTGTTCACCACCAGAAAGTTGTGAAGGAAAATGATCTGCTCTGTCTGATAGCTTTACTTTCGCTAATAATTCTAAGGCTTTTTCTTCTGCATTTGGCATATTAGCTAATTCAGCAGGCAGCATAATATTTTCTAACGCAGTTAAACTGTTAACCAATAAAAATTGCTGGAAAACAAAACCAACATGTAGCGAACGCATTTCACTTCGTTGCTCTTCATTCATCAAGTGTAACGCTTTACCTTTTAAATAAATTTCGCCTTTACTGGGTAAATCTAAACCTGCAATCAATGAAAGTAATGTTGATTTACCCGATCCAGAAGAGCCTACAATCGCTAATGTATCTCCTGCATTTACTTCTAAATGAATATTCTGCAAAATAGACAAGTGTTTAGCATTCATTTGTACATCTTTATAAACAGATGTTACCTTTAAAATATTTTCGGAATTTTCACTCATGATAAAAAAGTCGTTATTTGTTTGGGTTAGTTTTATTTTCTGCGTAAGTACCTTTTCGTTAAACGTAATTGCAGAAACCAAAAGTTCAATCGTTATACTTGGTGATAGCCTAAGTGCTGCCTATGGCATGAAAAAAGAGCAAGGCTGGGTTGCTATTGCAAATAAGCACTACCGTAATAAAAACTTACCTTATCATATAATTAATGCAAGTATCAGTGGTGAAACAACCGCGGGTGGTCTAGCACGCCTACCTAAGTTACTAAATAATAAAAATATTGAGCTTGTAATTGTTGAACTTGGCGGTAATGATGGCTTAAGGGGCTTCCCGCCAAGGTTGATGAAAAACAATTTGTTACAAATGATTAAATTAGCCGATGAAAAAAACACGCCTATCGCGCTTATGAAAATAAAAATACCGCCAAATTATGGGCCACAATACACTCAACTTTTCACAAACACTTTTGAGCAAGTTGCAGAAACAACAAATACCAGTTTATTACCTTTTTTTATTGAAAACATAGCAACTAATCCAGAATTAATGCAAAACGATAAAATTCATCCTAATATTAAGGCACAACCATTAATGGCCGATATAATGATTAAAGAAATCAACAAGCTAATTACTAATCATGCAAGTTAATCAAATAAAAAAAATCATAGTAAATATGATTAAAAGGACAGTATAGATGGAGTTTATCTGGATTTTATTCGCCTTTATTTGCGGCTTTATTTCTAAAACACTTACCCTGCCACCTTCTATTGGTTTTTTATTAGCAGGTTTTATTCTTAATTACGCTGGCTATCAAGCTGATGATAGCTTACAGACGCTTGCAGATTTAGGCATCACCTTGATGCTTTTTACCATTGGTTTAAAGCTTAATGTAAAAGACTTATTAAAAAATGAAGTGTGGGCTGGAACGCTTGTACATAGCACAGTCTGGTTTATTGTTTGTACGCTAGCATTTAAATTATGTATTATTTTTGCATTACCTTATTTTAGTGACTTAACGACAACAGCTTCTGCTATTGTCGTATTTGCATTAAGCTTTAGTAGCACTGTTTGTATCGTTAAGCTTTTAGAAGAACAAGGTGAAATGAAAACACGCCATGGTAAATTAACCATTGGTATTTTAGTCATGCAAGACATTATTGCTGTCACCTTCCTTGTTTTCGCCACTGGTAAAATACCGACTGTTTGGGCCTTTTCATTAATTCTATTATGGTTTATTCGCCCACTCATTTTCAAGTTAATTGATAAAGTAGGTCACGGCGAGCTAATACCATTAACTGGTTTTTTCTTAGCTTTCGGCGCTTTTGAATTATTTGAATTAGTTAAAATGAAAGGTGATTTAGGCGCTTTAGTAATAGGTATGCTGCTAGCTAGCCACCCAAAAGCCAGTGAAATAACTAAATCTTTATTAAGTTTTAAAGACATATTTTTGATTGGTTTCTTTTTATCGATAGGCTTTGTTGCCCTGCCAACAATGGATATGATCTTTATCGCTTGTTTAATTGTGGTTGTGTTTATTCCACTTAAATTTTTATTCTTCTTTGCCGCACTTAGTGCGCTTCGCCTACGTTCTCGTACCTCATATCTAGGTGCATTAATTCTCACTAATTTTAGTGAGTTTGGCTTAATTGTAGCGGCATTAAGTGTAGAAAAAAGCTGGTTACCTAATGAGTGGTTAGTGATTTTAGCTATTGCTGTGTCTATATCATTTGTTTTAACTAGTGTTGGCTATAAATTTGCCCATCAATTTTTTGCTCATTACAAAAACTTTTTTAAAGGTTTTGAACGTACTTTTAAGTTACCTGAAGACAATAGATCTTTACCAAGTGAAACCCCTATTGTCATCATAGGCATGGGACGTGTAGGTAAAGGTGCACACCAAGCCATGACGGATCATACCAATGAAATTGTTTGGGGTATGGATGTAGAAAAAGAAAAGGTTAAAACCTTAAATGAAATGGGTTTTAATACTTACATTGGTGATGCTGAAGATGCTCACTTTTGGGAAGAAGTCGATGTGACACAAATCAAATTAATTCTAATTGCACTACCGTCAGTTCAAGATATTACCAATGTAACATCGGTACTTCAGTCGTCGCATTACCAAGGTAAAATTGCCGCAATTGCACGATATGACGATGAAAGGCACGAGCTTGAGTCGTTAGGTATAGATAAAGTATTTAACTTTTATACTGAGGCTGGTGTTGGTTTTGCCGATGAAAGTTTAGCGTTATTCACTGAAGATAAAACAATAGAAGCTAATCACTAAGCCACAATCACTTCTTAGTTTAAACATTCAACTAATGTTTAAACTAATTTTTTCAACTACTATTTAATTAACACTTATTAAATAGTAGTTAGTTAAACGCCTTTTATGTCAAAGATCTGTTAACTATTATCTTTTTTTCTTAATTGATTTGTTATATTTCTTACTTGAAAGCGGTTTAGCTTTACTCTTTTCTTTATTTTTAATTGCTCTATTTTTAAGTTTAGTGGCTTCGTATCTATTTTTTGCCGACTTCTCTATTGCTTTAACTTTGTTATGGTCGCTATCTTTCTCAGTTAATTCATAACCAGGTAAAACAATACGCTCAAATTTTCGGCTAATAAGCTTTTCAATATTGTGCAAGAATTTTTCATCTTTTGGGCTCACTAAAGAAATAGCCGTGCCTGTTTTACCTGCGCGCCCTGTTCTTCCAATACGGTGAACATAATCTTCAGCTAAAAATGGTAAATGAAAGTTAACCACATAAGGTAAATCTTGAATATCTAAGCCACGAGCCGCAACATCAGTAGCCACCAAAACACGTACTTTACGTTCAGAAAAATCAGTTAGCGCTTTATTACGCGCACCTTGGGTTTTATCTCCGTGGCATAACGCCGCTTTAATACCATCAAGTTTTAACTCTTTAGCTAATAAATTCGCACTTTCTTTAGTGCCTGCAAATACTAATACCTGTTGCCAATTATTCACGCCAATAATTTCAGATAATAGCTCACGTTTTCTGTCTTCTGAAACTTGATATACCGACTGTTTAATTTTTCCTGATGTAGAGTTTTGCTTAGCGACTTCAATAGTTTTAGGTGTATGTAATATTTGGTTAGCTAATGCTTTTACTTGATGTGAAAATGTTGCTGAAAACATTAACGTTTGAACATGCTGTTTCATATTCGTTAATAAGCGTTCTATATCAGATAGAAAACCCATATCTAACATACGATCTGCTTCATCAAGCACTAAGTACTTTACTTGCCTTACTTGTAGATGTCTTAACGTTAAATGCTCTAATAAACGCCCTGGTGTCGCCACAAGTACATCAACACCTTGTTGCAGTACTTTAGTTTGAGAGCCCATTCCTACGCCACCATAAACCACACCAACAGTTAAATCAGTATACTGTATGTAACTTTCAATATTTTCTTTCACTTGTTGAGCTAGTTCACGTGTTGGCGCTAAAATAATCGCTTTAAGTGTATGCTCTTGCTGGGCTGATTCGTTCAATGACTTGTTGGCTTCAATTAACAAGTCAATAATTGGTAATGAGTACGCTGCTGTTTTACCAGTACCCGTTTGAGCACTTGCTAGTAAATCATAGCCCTTACGAACCATAGGAATAGCTTTTTGCTGTATTGGCGTAAGGTTTTTATAACCACACGCTTTAACTGCTTTTAATAACTCGCTAGACAAGCCAATTGAATCAACACTCATGAACTACTCTCAATAGAAAAAATCGCGCTGATTATACCTGAAAATTACAATTAAAAATGATTAATTTTAATTGTAAACTAACATATCTATATATGCTTTAGCCTTCCATAACGGGTAAAACAACATCTTTAATCAACTTTTCTGCAAGCCAAGCATAATACTTTTCGCCACCATGAAACCAATCATGCTTTCCCTCTATATCAATCATCCTTGAAGCATAATTAATAGGATCTTTAATTTCATGATCAAAGATTTTAGCCGCATTAATAAATGAGATACCTGATTGTGATAGTATCAACCCTAAAACATCATAATATTGATAGAACAACTGAGAGGCATGTTTAGATTCTTTAAAATACTTAATAAAAGGTGTATCCGAGATAACAACAACGTTGTGACCAGATTTTTTCAAGTTTTTCAAAATTAATAATTGTTCACTCATATGAGAATCGAAAAATTCAATAATTTTTTCATCAGATATATTATCAAAATTACGAATTCCTTTACTTTGCAAATCTAAAATTAAAGAATTAATCGTTAGATGCGTTTGCAAACCAATATTTGAAAATATTATAGATATTTGTTGAAAATTATTTTCTTCATGTATCTGCAAATTATTCAAAGCTGAAGACCATAACTTTCTAGCGTTAGCATTTTCTAGAGGAACAAAGTACTCTTCTTCACAAAAGTGATATTTTTTTTCAGCAAAACCTGAACCATTCATGATAATACCTCCTGCATGAGGTATACCTAAGTTGGTTAATGCGGTTGATAACTTACCCATATGAGAGTCACCAATAAGAGTAAGGATATCTGTTTGTTTGCGCTTATCTTTATCATTTAATTTTTGAACAGCTGCTAACTGCTCTTCTTCACAAATAACTTCATTACTATCATTTTTTTGACTACTACCGTCTATTTCATTTCCCATTCTATTGAAAGAGCGGTGAAAGTGTTTCATTACATAATCAACACCAGCTTTTGAAACTGTTCTTTGGTTACTTTCAAATCTAAAATCATTCTTATTTTGAGTAGTAATAATTTCATAAGATGGAAAATAATTAAAGGAAGTGTCATTAGTTGATAAGAAACCAGCGACAGATCTTAATGTAGATTTAGAATATTGATTAGCAATTAATATATGTTTTTGTGTGGCTGTTGCGGTTAAAGGTACTGGAGACACAGTTAATACGATATTAAGCTTAGGATTAATATCAGCAAGTATATTTTTAATTTTTACAATATCAGATACTAATTCCTCATAATGAAACTCATGAAATTTGTAAATACTTTTATCAAATTCACCAGATATCACTCCAGGACAACTAGGATAAAAAACATCATCAATATCTTTCCAAGCTTCGGTTAAACCTAAAGTAAAAATTAAAACATCACAATTTTTAATTGTATGGTAAAGCTCACCTTTAGCATCATGTCTTGCTGCAATTAACGCTTCTTCAGACAAAAAACCGTTTTCATGTACTGTAGGTCTTAACAAGTCATGATAACGCTGAGTATCTTTATTAAAATAAACAGTAAAACGAAGTTGATCATCTTGATCGTAATTAAGCCATTGTAATAAACATTTGGGCGTGTATATATTACCAAAAGCAAAGCTAGACTCTCTTTGTGTATCTAAATCACTTTGACTAAATTTAAACCCATTAGAAATAAGCCATCGGCCAACATGCTGAGCAAAACAAGAACCTACCGACGCTATTTTTATATTTTCATCTGTAAACTGTAATTCACTGAGCGATTGAAATAGTTCGTTACCTAAATCAATTTGTGTCATACCAGTGCGCCAAAAACTTTTCTCTGGCTGTGTCTCATAAGGTGATTTTTTCATCGTTAACATATTGACGTCCTATCTGCTAATACGATTAAATAAGCAATAATCAAACCAATTAAAAATGATTGGTTTTAGTTTCAAAACCACTTTTTGCAAGTAGTGAAGATCTTTTAAATATTCTTATTGCAAAGCTATCAATATAATTGAGTATATAGATAAAATTTCCCTTTAAATAAAAGACAAAAAAGCCGAGCTAAGCTCGGCTTTTTTAAACACCAAATTAAGACTACTTAATTATAATGCTTTTGAAATATCTTCAACAGATGCTTTAGCATCGCCAAATAACATTTGTGTGTTTTCTTTAAAGAATAATGGGTTTTGTACGCCCGCATACCCTGTGCTCATAGAGCGTTTGAAAACAATAACATTTTTAGCATTCCAAACTTCCAATACAGGCATACCTGCAATTGGGCTTGTTGGATCTTCTGCAGCGGCTGGGTTAACGGTATCATTTGCACCAATAACTAATACTACATCAGTTTCTGGGAAATCTTCGTTAATCTCGTCCATACCTTCAACAATGTCGTAAGGTACTTTAGCTTCAGCTAATAATACGTTCATGTGACCTGGTAAACGACCCGCTACTGGGTGAATACCAAAACGTACTTTAACGCCTTTAGCAATTAACTTTTGTGTTAACTCATATACTGGGTATTGAGCTTGAGCAACAGCCATACCGTAACCAGGAGTAATGATTACAGAACGTGCGTTACCTAATAAGTCAGCAACAGCATCTGCTTGAGTTTCTTTATGTTCACCGTAATCAACATCAGCATTTACTACAACGTTAGTACCAAAACCACCAGCAATTACACTGATAAATGAACGGTTCATCGCTTTACACATAATGTAAGATAAGATAGCACCTGAAGAACCAACTAATGCACCAGTAACGATTAATAAGTCGTTACTTAACATGAAGCCGGCTGCTGCTGCTGCCCAACCTGAGTATGAGTTTAACATTGATACTACTACTGGCATATCTGCACCACCAATAGAAGCAACTAAATGCCAACCGAATACTAAAGCAATAAATGTCATTAGGTATAAATAAGAAACGCTTTCGCCGTTGCCTTGAACAAATAACACCATGAAGATGAAACTAACAACACCTGCTGCTAAGTTCATTTTATGACGATGAGGTAATGCTAATGCTGACGTATTAATTACACCACGTAATTTAGCAAATGCGATGATTGAACCAGTAAATGTTACTGAGCCAATGAACACACCTAAAAATACTTCAACTAAATGAATATTTAATTTTATTTGTGCTTCATCTGTCATTACTAATGCATGATGACCTAATTCAAAGTAGCTGTTATAACCAACTAACACTGCAGCTAAACCAACGAAGCTATGAAGAATAGCAACAAGTTCAGGCATTTCAGTCATTTCAACTTTCTTTGCTAAACGTAAACCAATGATTGAACCAATAACCATTGCGCCAATAATAATATAAACATTATCAACACGTGAATCGGCAATTGTCGCGATAAGCGCAATTGACATACCAGTAACACCGTACCAGTTACCTGCTTCAGCTGATTCTTGTTTACTTAAACCAGACAAACTAAATATAAACAATAATGCTGCGACTAAATATGCGGCACTGATTAAGCCAGTAGAAAATTCCATCAGGGCCTCCTATTTACGGAACATTTTTAACATACGGTTAGTAACAACAAAGCCACCAACGATGTTAATTGTAGCAATGAGTATCGCAATACCCGATAACACTTGGATAACCACGTTATCATTGCCTATTTGTAATATTGCACCTACAACGATAATGCCTGATATAGCATTAGTTACACTCATTAGAGGTGTATGTAATGAATGGCTTACGTTCCAAACAACGTTATAACCAATAACACACGCTAAAGCGAATACTGTAAAGTGTGCTAAAAAGTCTGATGGAGCTACACTAGCAACCCATGCAAATAAACCTACACCGATAGCCATACCAATATATTTTTTGGCTGGTGATGCTGGTTCTTCTTCAACAACAGCAACTTCTGCTTTTGGCGCTTGAGCTGGTGCTGCACTGACTTGAATTGGTGGTGGTGGGAAAGTAATTTCGCCGTCTTTAACAACAGTCATGTTACGAATAACAACGTCATCAAAATCGATATTTACTTCGCCGTCTTTGTTAGGTGATAACAATTTAGTTAAGTTAACTAAGTTATTAGCATATAACATTGAAGCTTGGTTTGGTAAACGTGAAACTAAATCAGTGTAACCGATAATAGTAACGCCATTAACGTTAGCAACTTTACCAGGTTCAGTTAATTCACAGTTACCACCGCCAGCAGCCGCTAAATCTACAATGATGCTACCAGGCTTCATTGATTTAACCATTGCTTCGGTAATTAACTTAGGAGCAGGACGACCAGGGATCATCGCAGTAGTGATAATAATATCAACTTCTTCTGCTTGAGCGGCAAATAATGCCATTTCAGCGTCGATAAACGCTTTACTCATTTCTTTTGCGTAACCGTCACCAGATCCTGAATCTTCTTCTTCTTCATAATCTAATTCAAGGAACTCAGCGCCCATACTTTCGATTTGTTCTTTTACTTCAGGACGAGTATCGAATGCACGAACAATAGCACCTAAGCTACCAGCTGTACCGATAGCTGCTAAACCAGCAACACCAGCACCAATCACCATTACTTTTGCAGGTGGTAAGTTACCAGCAGCTGTAATTTGACCCGTTAAGAAACGACCAAAATGATGTGTAGCTTCAACAACAGCACGGTAACCCGCGATGTTAGCCATAGAGCTTAATGCATCCATTGACTGTGAGCGTGTCATACGTGGAACCATTTCCATGGCTAACGTAGTAATTGATTTTTGCTTAAGCGCTTCTAACAATTCAGGGCTTTGTGCAGGAGCAATGAAACTAACTAATTTAGTTCCTTCTCGCATGCTGCTAACTTCGTCTAATGTAGGCGCGTTAACTTTAAAAACAAGATCTGATTGCCAAGCTTCTGCACTATCTACAATAGTTGCTTCTGCTTCAGTGTAATCTTTATCAGCAAAACTTGCTTTTACACCTGCGTCTTTTTCTACTTTCACTGTAAAGCCAAGCTTAACAAGCGCTTTCACCGATGTTGGTGACGCAGCAACCCTGTTTTCTCCACTTAGTGATTCTTTGGGTATTCCAATTATCATATGGCACCTATTTATAAGGATCTATTAACAAATAAATACAAGAGGTGAAACTCACCTCTTTTAAAACTATTTCGTTGTTTTAATGCTTTATTTTTACTATTCATACTTATCGTCAATAACGAAAATTGACGCATTAAGTTTGTCCGGCAGATTTATACCATTTTTCAGAGCAAATGAACATATTTAAAAGGTCTATATTATATTTTTTTGGCTATTTGCTCTAGAAAACTCATGCAATTCAACTTTTATCGCGGTACCTGCTTTTTAATTGCATAAAAAAGACACTATTTATAAATTGACTTGTAACGAAAAAGAAATGATTAATACAAAACGTTTTTATTGAATAAAATTTATCATTATTGCTAGTATTAACTAAAGCCACACAAAAAAAATAAACACAAAGGTTTAATATTAACAATGAGTTAAGGTAAAAAAACATAAAAATCATCAGTATAAAAAAGTAAACGATTAATCAGTGTTATTATGATGGATAGGTAGTGTGTGAACTAAGGTTTGAGTAACAGCTTTATTTTTACCGGCTTTTTTGAATGCTTTATTATAAAATATACCAACGAAGTGTTTTTACAATTATCCTAACAACCTGCATTAGCAAAAGCCCAAAGCATGAGCATTTGAACAAAACTAAAAACAAAACACTTAATATATTGATTTTAAATAAATAAAAAAAGAATTTACTGTAAAAAAATCGAATAAATGCTTTCTTGTAACGATAAAAAACTCATACATTAAAACAACAAAAATAGTGTGTTGAATCAATTTTCGTCATTTAGTGGCCATAAAACGATATAATCTTCAAAATCTTCAACAGACACTTCGTTATCTTTAACCACTTTTCCTCGAATAGACATACCTGATTTATGCATTGCAGATTTTTTACCTCTATTTAACAAAGGATGCCATGAGGCTAAACCTCGACCTTCTTTAAGTCGCCTGTAAGCACAACTAGGTGGCATAAAGAATACATCATCAATATTTTCTTGCGTTAAGCGAACACAATCAGGCACTAAGGTTGTACGTTTTGAATATTGTGTGCAATCACCTGTTTTATCATTCACTAAGTAGCAAGCAATACTTGAATACAACATTTCCTCATCATCTTTGATATGTGTTGTAGGCTGTAACTCAGTTTCATCATCAATAAATTTATGCAAGCAACACTTTGCACAACCATCACATAATGATTCCCATTCGCTGCGGGTCATCTCTTCTAATGTTTTAGCTTCCCAAAAAGCAGGTGTTGAATGTGTCATAAATCGGGTTCTATTAATAAATCAATTGAAGCATCAAATGAACGCTTATTGAATAGGTGGAAATTTAATGCGATCAGATAAATGACCAACAGAACTTACAAAGTAATAAGAAAGGTTCCAGTGCATTAAGCTTTTATAATTATCGTAAGCAAGGTATGCACGCCCTTCTATATCGTCAGGAAATACCAAAGCCGCTGTAATATCTACATTGGGTAAGTCAGTACCATCTGTTCGTCTAATACCTAGTGCTTGCCAGTTCTGTAAAGGCTGTTCTTTTTCTTGCCAAGCTTTTAACCAATTTTTACGACTGCCTGTGCGTTGAGGTATTGCTAAAGACGTATCAAAACCCTCTGGTAACTTAACTTGTCTACCCCAGGTTAATTGATCATTCCAACCTTCCTGCTTTAAATAGTTAGCCATTGACGAAAACACATCTGCATAATTGGTCCATATATCTTTTTTACCGTCGCTATCACCATCAATCGCATAAGCTAAAAATGAAGTCGGCATAAATTGATTTTGCCCCATGGCTCCAGCCCATGAGCCTTTAAATTTCTCTAATGGGATATGGCCTTGTTGTAGAATTGATAATGCAGCCCAAAGTTCACTTTGGAAAAAACTACGACGTCGACCTTCATAAGCCAATGTCGACAATGCTGAAATAACACTATAACCGCCTGTAAACTTACCAAAGTTAGTTTCTAAGCCCCATAAAGCGACAATAAAACGTGGCTGAACACCAAACTCCATACCAATATTTTGTAATAACTCTTCATGTTCTTTATAAAGCTTTCGTGCTTTATCTATTTTCCACTGTGGAACTCTTTTCGGTAAATAGGTATCAAGTGTTTCAACATTTTCAGGCTGATTACGATCTGCTTTTACTGCTCGTTTATGAAATTTTACGTTAGCAAAGCTTTCATCAAGAAAATCTTGAGAGAAACCTTTATCAAGCGATTCTTTTTTAAACTGCGTAATAAACTCTTTAAACCCTGCTTCAGTTAATTCTTCAGCAAAAGCTAATGATGAGAATGTGCATAAAATTAACACTGCACTTATTGTTTTGAATGACCTAATACGTAAAAATTTTATCAACATGTCCATATTAAACAACCTATTAGTAATATAATTTAAGTTTTATCTATTTCGCCAGCTCGTTTCAGCTTTTGTTGTTTTCTGTGCTCTACCAATAAATCTTCTTCTGGTGGAGATAACTGTAAATAATAGCCTTGCTGCGTCAATTGTTGTTTGACTTTATTTATATCTGAAAATGCCAATTTATCTTGTTTCGCTAAATTAATCATACTAATCAACTGAGGTGAACCAAAGGTAGTTAATAAACCATCAGGTACCGAAGAAAAATCATTTCTTTTATTAACAAATAAATAGGTTAATTTTTTCTTTGGGCTTTTATATACAGCACATAACATAACAATGCCTTATTCATTTAATGAAGCACAGTTGAGTAACAATGTGTTTCGTTGTTTTAATTTTGAATCGTAATGGCTTTCATCTAAAAAGCCGCCATATTATATGACGTCACCATGTAAATATTACGAAGTTTGAAACTTCTTATTTGCAAGCTCAGTCAGTGGCCCTAAGGTAATAGCTTTACGCCAACCATTTAATAAATCTACCGATGCTTCGTCGACTTGATTAATATGATAATAAAAGCTCAAATATTGATTGATTTGTTTTTTTGATGCTACATTTTCAATTTTAAGTTCGGCTTGTTCAGCTAACACAGTTAATACTGACTTCACTACTTTAAATGCTTGCTTATAACCAGGGTACTGATCTAATCGCTCAATACGCTTAGGGTGTTCTTGTGATGGTGCTTGAGAGGCTTGTTTAATCACATTCAACATTGCTTTACCTTTATGACGAATATCAAGTACTTCTGCACCTTCAATAACTGACATATCACTCATATTATTTGGGTTGTTTTGAGCCAGTGCAATTAACGTATTATCTTTTGCAATAAAGCTTAATGGGAGATCACGCTTTTTTGCTTGATCATAACGCCAAGCGGCTAAATACTGTAAACGGTTCAATTGTACTGATGAGAGCTTACTAGCCATTTTAACATTCAAATATAATCGGTTAACATTAAGAGCCGTGAATTTACGTTCAATCATTTTTTGGCTTTCTTCTTTAATCGCAGGTAGCCAAGGTGTTTGAGCAATATCACTAAATAATAAAGGCGCTAATTTAAATAAATATTCAACATCAGCTGAAGCATATGTACATTGTTTTTCTGTCAGTGGTCGCTTTGTCCAATCAGTGCGAGATTCCGACTTATCGAGCTCAATTGATAAATAATGATTCACCATAAAGGCATAACCCACAGAAATACCATGACCTAAAAATGCCATAATAATTTGTGTATCAATGAGGTTGACGGGTTTACACTGACCAGAATGTAAGAATACTTCTAAGTCTTCAGAACAAGCATGTAACAGCTTTAATATATTTGGGTTTTCCATTAATGCCCAAAAAGGCGTTAAGTCATCAATGGTGATAGGGTCAATTAAAGCAACAACATTGCCATCTGAGACCTGTAATAAACCTAACCGAGGATATAACGTTCTTGTTCTTACGAATTCAGTATCTATTGCCAACATATCTGCTTTTTCAAGTTGTTGGCATAACGCTTCTAATGCTTGCGCATCACTAATAAATAAATGTTGCAATTGACACCCTAATCATTAATCGTTGCAATAAATGCACTAGTTACGTTTACGACGATTTGTTTGTTGGCTACGCACATGATGTTTTTTAACACTTCGACGAATTCTTCTGCTTTTAGCATTATCAATCGCTTTTTCATCAACTTTAACTTTTGATTGTGTTTCTGGCGCTAGCTCTACTAATTGTCTAAAGTAGTTAACTTCTTTTAGGCCAAGCTCGGTCCAACCACCCAGCGGTAATTGACGTGGCATATGCATATCGCCATAACGCACGCGAATAAGGCGGCTCACTTGTACTTCTTGGCTTTCCCATAAACGACGCACTTCACGATTACGTCCTTCAGTAAGCACTACGTGAAACCAATGGTTTCTACCTTCACCGCCACGATAAATAATTTGATTAAATTTAGCAGGGCCATCTTCTAATTTTACGCCATGACGTAAACGTTGAAGCATAGCTTCATCTACTTCGCCAAATACACGTACGGCATATTCGCGTTCAACTTTACGAGATGGGTGCATTAATCGGTTGGCTAATTCACCATCAGTAGTGAAAATCAACATGCCAGAAGTATTTATGTCTAAACGGCCTACCGCTACCCACCTGCCGCCTTCTAAAGGGGGAAGCCTGTCAAAAACGGTAGGTCTTCCTTCAGGATCTTTACGTGTACACATTTCGCCTTCGGGTTTGTTGTACACTAACACGCGACAAAAATCGTTTGCCGCTGCAGTTATCTTAACATTGTGACCATCAATACGTATTTGTTCAGTACCTTCAACACGATCACCTAAATAGGCAACCTTGCCATCAACACTAACACGACCCGCACTAATAAAGGTTTCCATTTCACGGCGTGAACCTTTACCTGCTCGAGCGAGAACTTTTTGTAATTTTTCTGACATTGGTATAAAACTCTTGTCCGTCAGTAGATACTCTGCTGACTCTAAAATTGAATAATGATTAGTTCAAATACATGAATTAATTCGTATGCTTGCTACTATTTAACAATATAATGCGGTTGAATACGTAACACTTTATAAAGTATGTGCATCAATTATAACGCGACTAACGCTAACAGGCACGTAAATCGTGTTAAATATCGAAAAAACCTCAACTTCTAAAAAAGTAATGAAAGCATATCAAGCTAATTAAATGGTGAAATATCACCTTCACCTTCACGTAAGACAGTGACATCGCCTTCTGAAAAATCAATAACACTGGTCGGTTTTTCACCTAAATAGCCGCCATTTAAAATCACTTCAACATGCCGTTCAAGAATATCTCGAATATGCTCAGGATCGTATTCTGCCATTGTTTGATCTGGCATAATTAAGGTGGTTGAAATAAGTGGTTCGTTTAATTCCGTTAACAAGGCCTGTGCAATATTATTATTAGGAATACGAATACCGATAGTTTTTTTCTTAGGGTTTAATAATCGTTTTGGTACTTCTTTCGTGCCTTTAAAAATGAATGTATACGGCCCAGGCGTATTATTTTTGATTAAACGAAAAGCAACATTATCAACATTGGCATATTCAGATAACTCAGATAAATCTCTACATACCAAAGCAAAATCATGATCCATCGTTATTTGACGAATTTGGCAAATACGCTCTAACGCTTTTTTATCACCTATTTGACAACCAAGTGCGTAACCTGAATCGGTTGGGTAAACGACAATACCACCGCGATGAATAATCTCAACGGCTTGTTTAATTAAGCGTACTTGCGGGTTGTCTGGGTGAACATAAAAAAACTGACTCACGATAAAGTCCTATAAATGTTAGTAAATACTGTTATGTCGAAGTGAAATATAGTGATCCACTTTATATGTAAAAGAAGCATTAAAATAATTCCCATATAGGTTTGCAACCTTCTGGTAATGTTAAATTTCGGCCTAAATCACTCCACCTGCTAGGGTAATGAAAGTCACTGCCCATTGATGCATGTAATTCATACTCATGACAATAAGAAAGCATTAAACGCTTTTGATCTGGGCTCATTTGTGGCAATACAATTTCAAGGCCATCACCTTGTGCTTCTTTAAATTGTACCACTAATTTTCTCAGCCACTTTCCTGATAAATCATAACGAACAGGATGTGCAATCACAGCAACACCACCTGCTGAATGAATGACACTAACCGCTTCTTCAATAGAGCACCATTGTGGTTTAACGAAAGCGCGTTTACCTTTACCGATATATTTATCAAAAGCACCCTGTAAATGCGTCACTTTGCCTTCAGCAAGTAGTATTTGTGCGAAGTGCGAACGTGTAATACTGCCTTCACCAGCCAATGCTTTAGCTTTAGTATAAATACCTTCAACACCACACTTTTCTAATTTTTCACCCATAGATGTTGCACGCAACTCTCTGGCAGCTTGCTGTGATTGAATCAAATCAATTAACGCACCGTTTTTTTCATCAATATTTAACCCAACAATATGAATATCAAAACCATGCCAACTCGTTGATAGCTCAATACCATTTACCAGAGTGATGGGTAATTCTTTTTCATTAATATGTTGCTGCGCTATTGATAAACCAGCCGTTGAATCGTGATCGGTAATTGCTAAGACATCAAGCTGAAAATTCACAGCACGGTCAATTAACTCTGAAGGTGATAGTTTTCCATCAGAACAATTAGTATGACTGTGAAAATCAATACGGCAATTAGCAAATTTATTTAAAACAGAGGTTGACATAAAGACCAAATTACGGTTTTCTATAGGGGCTAAGTTGAGTTTACTTTGATTCTTAGTATTAATACAGCGCTAACGAAATAATGCGCTTCAAATATTCATAAAAATACGCAATAGCAATAGGTAAAACCATGGTTGTAACTTCACAACAAATGAACATTATATGGTGGTGGCATAACTCTACATAAGTGGGTTATGAGATTTGCATGCGTGCAAAAAATTCTACAAACCCGCTTTTAGCGGGTTTTTTTATGTTAAATCGTTAAAAAAGTAAAAGATAACACAAGAAAAACTATCAAAAACACAGCAGAAAAAGTAAAATTTATGATCATTATGAAAGTAATACGTTGGCGTATTCGATGGCAATTATTCTCAGAACAAGAATAAAAAACTCAATTAACCAATTTTTATGTTAATTAACGTCGAATAAGAAAAAACAACAGGACAATATTAAATGCAACAAACCAACACAAGTGTAGGCGCTGTTAATACACTTTCGCATATCGCTCATTATCAAGCAGATCCCTTAGCTGTTTATCAATATTTATGCGCCAATACTAATAACAGTATATTGTTAGAGTCAGCTGAAATAGACAAAAAGCATAAGCTTAAAAGTTTATTATTAACCGACACGGCAGTAAAAATTGTCTGTAATGGCCAAAAAGTCACCTTAACGGCATTAACATTAAATGGCCAAGCCGCATTAACATTTGCAGCACAAGCTCTAGAAAACATTGCAACGGTTAACCAAAGTGACAATACGCTAACCGTGTTATTTTCAGAGCCAGATGCTCAACTAGATGAAATGTCACGCTTGAAATCAGTGAATGCCTTTCAAGTACTGCGTTTATTTAATGATTTAACCAATACAAACAACCACCCTTTTGCTGTTTTTTTAGGCGGTGTATTTGCCTTTGATATGATGTCAACATGTGAAGTATTGCCAGAAGTTGTAGACGGCGAAAACACGTGTCCAGATTATGTTTATTACCTAGCAGAAACATTGGTTGTCATTGATCATGAAAATGAAACCAGTGAAGTCATTGGCAATATTTTTTCTGGCCCAGATCAAGCCCAATGTTTAAAGCAAATTAACAACCGCATTGCGAACATTAAAAATGCACTAGCCAGTGATGTTTCATTCATGCTTGACACAAAAGCAGTAGCGGCGGTTTCATCAGAAGTGACTGCTGATATATCTGATGAAAAGTTTTGCACGATTGTAGATGATTTAAAAGAGCATATTCGCGCAGGTAACATATTTCAAGTAGTACCATCTCGTACCTTTAGCTTAGCCTGCCCTGCACCATTAGCGGCGTATCAGGCCTTAAAAGTATCAAACCCAAGCCCGTACATGTTTTACCTACACGATGATGACTTTGTTATGTTTGGCGCCTCACCAGAGTCGGCCTTAAAATACCAAACATCTAATCGCCAAGTAGAAATTTACCCAATAGCTGGTACTCGTAAGCGTGGGTTTACACCTGACGGGCGCTTTTCTCTAGATCTAGATAGCCGAATAGAACTTGAACTTCGACAAGACAAAAAAGAAATGGCCGAGCACATTATGCTGGTAGATCTTGCTCGTAATGATATTGCTCGTGTAAGTGAACCAGGATCTCGTTATGTCGCAGATTTATTAAAAGTTGACCGCTACTCTCATGTAATGCATTTAGTGTCGCGGGTATGCGGCACACTTTCTCATGATTTAGATGCTTTACATGCCTATCAAGCATGTATGAATATGGGCACATTATCTGGTGCTCCGAAAGTAAAAGCCACAGAGCTGATTCGTGCTGTTGAACAAAAGCGTAGAGGTAGTTATGGTGGCGCGGTAGGTTATATTACTGGAAATGGTGAAATGGATACCTGTATTGTTATTCGTTCGGCGTTTGTTAAAGATGGTATTGCTCAGGTACAAGCAGGTGCTGGTGTCGTTTACGACTCTGTACCACAAGCTGAAACTGATGAGACTCGTCAAAAAGCACAGGCAGTTATTAGTGCTATCACCAAAGTATCAAATGATGCTAAACAAGCCAGCCACTAGGAGCTAATAGAATGAATAAACCTAAAATTTTCATGTTAGATAACCTAGATTCATTTACTTATAATTTAGTTGATGAATTTTACAACTTAGGCTTTGAACTGGTCATTTATCGTAATACGTTATCAGCTGACTTTATTTATCAACAAATAGAAGCCCATCAAGGTGACGTACTTATTGTTCTATCACCGGGGCCAGGCAACCCAAGTGAAGCCGGTTGTTTAATGGCTTTGCTTGAAAAAAATGCAAGTAAGTACCCTGTGTTAGGCATTTGTTTAGGTCATCAAGCATTAGTACAATACTATGGCGGTGTTATTGATAGAGCACCCGAAATTGTTCACGGTAAGTCATCTAATATTACACATTCAAATACAGGCGCATTTGCTAATATCACTAACCCTTTACCGGTTGCTCGATATCACTCTTTAGTGGCTGCAACGATGCCTGAATGCTTAACCTGTATTGCGCAAGTTAATGATTTACCAATGGCGATTGAACACACTTTAGATGCTGCGTTAGGGTTTCAATTTCATCCTGAATCAATTTTAACCACTTATGGCAGTGACTTATTAGCACAAAGCATTGAACATTTATTAACGCTACAAAATACCAAAATAGTGAGCTTATAAATTATGGATAATACGCTTGAATTATTAGTTAACGGCCAATCGCTTTCACAAGCAAAATCGCAAGATTTTTTTACAAAAGTCATGTCAGGTGACATACCAGAAGCACTCCTTGGCAGTGTATTAACCGCGTTAAAAATAAAAGGTGAAACCCCCGAAGAAATTGCGGGCGCCGCTATTGCAGTGCGTGATTTTGCCACTGAATTTCCTACACAACCTTATAATGTTGCAGATTGCGTAGGCACCGGTGGTGATGGTGCAAATACGATTAACATTTCAACCACGTCAGCTATATTGGCCGCAGCGTGCGGATTAAAAATTGCGAAACATGGTAACCGAAGTGTTTCTTCTATGTCAGGCTCTGCAGATTTACTAGAAGCATTTGGCGTGAACTTAACCATGTCACCAGAAACAGCAAGCCAGTGTATCGAACAAGCGAATATATGTTTTTTATTCGCGCCAGCGTATCACCCAGGTTTTAAATATGCAGGCCCTGTTCGTAAAGCAATGGGCATAAGAACATTATTCAATACTTTAGGGCCTTTAGTGAACCCAGCAGCGCCTAGTATTATGCTACTTGGCGTTTATACACCAGCACTACTAACAACGATTGCACAAAGCATTTTATTGACTGGTGTTGAGCGTGCCTTTGTTGCTCATGGTAGTGGATTAGATGAAATAGCTATACATGGTGATACTAAAGTCATTGAGTTACGTAATGGTAAATTAATTGAACGTACTATAGCACCTGAAGACTTCGGTCTAAAGCGCTATGCCCTTGAAGATATTAAAGGTGGCACTCCGCAAGAAAATGCCGAGTTTAGCCAAGCTATTTTAGCCGGTAACGGTTTACCTGCACATAACGCCGCAGTCATTATTAATACTGCTGCGTTACTCTATTTACATGGCAAAGCGGATTCATTAAAAACCGCTGCTGATATAGCCAAAAACACATTGGCTTCAGGCAAAGCCTTACAGACATTAAATACATTAGTTGAGGTTTCAAATGGCTAATATTTTAGAACAAATTGTCATTGATAAGCGTGTGGTTATCGAAGAAATGAAAGTTTCTTTTCCACTTGAAAGCTTTATTAATGACCTAGCGCCTACAACAAAAGATATGTACGGCGCTTTATCAAAAGAAAATGCTGGTTTTATTTTAGAATGCAAAAAAGCTTCGCCTTCTAAAGGGTTAATTCGCGAAGATTTTGACGTAAAAGCTATCTGTCAAATATACGATAAATATGCCGCTGCTATTTCTGTATTAACTGATGAAAAGTATTTTCAAGGCAAATATGAATATTTAAAAACAGTCACCGATACTGTTACATGCCCTGTGTTAAATAAAGACTTTTTCTTTGATACCTATCAAGTACATTTAGCACGATACTATGGTGCTGACGCTATTTTATTAATGTTAAGTGTGTTGAGTGACGATGAATACAATGAATTAGCCGCAGTCGCTAAATCATATAACATGGCAATACTAACCGAAATATCTAACCATGCAGAAATGGAACGTGCAATTGCATTGAATTCAAAGTTAATTGGTATTAATAACCGTAACTTACGTGATCTATCAACTGACATTAATCGTACATTTGACTTCACACCACATATCCCTAACGATCGTATTGTGTTATCTGAATCAGGTATTTATACCAATGATGAAGTTCGTTACTTAGCGCCTGCTGTTGATGGCTTTTTAGTGGGTAGTTCAGTGATGGCTGAAGATGATATTGATTTAGCTTGTCGACAGCTTATTTTTGGTAATCAGAAAGTGTGTGGTTTAACAGCTCCTGAATATGCTCAAGCGGCTGTTGATGCTGGCGCAGTATATGGCGGCTTAATATTTGCTGAAAAATCACCAAGAGCGATTAACGAAGCGCAAGCTAAAACGATTATAGAACAAGTGCCATCATTACAATATGTTGGTGTGTTTGTAGATCATGATTTAACGCATATTGTTAGTTTGGCAACTAGCTTACGCTTAACTGCTGTTCAGCTTCACGGACATGAAAGTAATGAGTATATTACACAACTCACTAGCCAATTGCCTGAACATTGCCAAATATGGAAAGCTCACCCTGTAACGGATGAAGTACCAACGCTTAATAGACATTTACCTCATCAAGTATTAGATGGTAAAAATGCCGGCAGTGGTCAAGCATTTGATTGGCAAACGTTATCTCGTTCATCTCAAGATTTGTCATCATGCTTACTAGCTGGTGGACTATCAAGCAGTAATATTACACAAGCACTTGAGCAATTAACATCATTACCGTTATTTGGTTTAGATGTTAACTCAGGTGTTGAAACAAGCCCTGGTATTAAATGCCCAGTAAAGCTTAAAGAAGTATTTGGCCACATTCGCCACTACTAATAAAATTAATTTTATCGCATTAGTACATTGCCCAAGGCAGTTGTACTAATTGCCACAACGGAACAATTATGACAACCATAAAAAAAACGTTAAGCCCTTACTTTGGTGAGTTTGGTGGCATGTATGTCAGTGAATTACTGGTTCCTGCTCTTGAGCAACTTGAGCAAGCATTTATTACATCGCAAGAAGATCCTGAGTTTATAGCTGAATTTAATGATTTATTA
>JALZUE010000109.1 GCA_023301705.1 Alteromonadaceae bacterium
CAGTGCCACCCGTTAATTTCAAGACACCAGTGAATTAACATAACAAAATCAATTCACTAACGGTTGCCTAGCCCCCTAGCATCAGGTGTGAACATATATCTTCTAAATCGCAGCCTTGATAATATCTATCATCTTGTCTGTTTTAAGCTGACGCCTGAAAACAACTTTGGTCGCGGAGCTATCGCTGTTAAAGTATTTTTCGGCATGTTTAATTCGCTTGGCTTCGGCTGCGCCAAGGTCGATTTCATCCTTGCCTTTGGTTTCTACGATCAAGTTCAGCTTCGACTTTCCGTCACTTGTTTTGACGACATAAGCGAAATCTGGCGAGTAAGTCCCGCCACCAACAAGCGGAATACGAATCGAGCTCTTGGGGATTTTGGAATAGACAACAACTTCGCTTACAATTGGCCCTTCTATATTTTCAAGTTCAAGTGCGCCGTCATAGAAAATATCATCCAAGAAATACTCCGCTCGCGGTTTTCCGTCTTTATGCAAAAGGCCAATATCGGTCGCCGCGACTTCGCCCACGACTTGCCCTTTATCATCGGTGAATTTCGTCGGATGAATACTGTTTGAAGTCTTTTTGAAACCGACCTCAAATTTCCCAAAGGCGTGCTCCATAAGGTAGTGATTAAAGCCTGACTTGAGCGTCCGTATGGTAGCTTGACTCATGTAGTGTTCAATTTTGAAGCCAGCCTTTCCAAGCTCAATAAAGACGGAATGAACCGTCGATAGTTTTAAGGCCAGAGCAGTTGAGACTTGGTTCAAGAACGATGAATATGACATCATGACGAACGGCAGCACATCGGCGCTAAGTGACTGCTGGGTCTCAAAGCTGGCGAAGTCATCGTTTATCACGAGCTTCTGAATTGTTGTCACGCTACCTTCCGCGACGAACTTCCCCTTAATGCTATCCATATAATCTTTAAACAGACCTTTAAATTGCGCCTCATCTTTCACTTTATATTCGAGGGCGACTTTCTGGCTTATGGCCTCCCATAACTCTTTAAGCTCTTTGTATTTGCCCTTGCGTATGGTCGCCATCTTCTTGTGACTGCCAGCTTTCTTGACCTTGCCTTTTTTCAGACCGCCGCTAAATGCCTTGGGATATGCAGCTTTGAGTTTGTCAAACCCGCCGTCGGTAAAGCTCTGTGAGAAATCGATGACACCCATTTGCCCCAAGGTATTCATCAAACTAGATTCATCTCCTAATGCTGGGTAGTCTTTTAGCAGTCGAGCTTTAAGCGCGTCGGTCAAAGTGACATCATTAAACTCTACGCCAGACTTTGAGTTGATTTCATCCGTGAGCTTTTCAGCGAATTTCTTTTCGGTGAAGTCCACAAAGTAGTGCAAATCGTGCGCGGCGCTACGGTCGCGGCCCATAAATTCGTTCACAGGCAATCTAAGCCCGCGTCCGACTTCTTGGAGCTTTGAAGTTTCGCTACCGCTGGAGCGGAGTTTACAGATCGCGAAAACATTAGGGTTGTCCCACCCTTCCCGAAGCGTCCATTTTGAGAATACAAATCGGCGTGGGTTTTTGATGTCCAACAACGTCTCTTTATCGTGCAGGATTTCAATCGTCTCTTGCTCAATTTTCTCGTCACTGTCGCTATTGTCTTTTGAAAAATACCCACCGTGCAAGGCAGATACGTCTTTTAGTGCTGCTTCTAGGTGCTCGCGGTAATCAGCATTCCTCTCCTTAGAAATCAGCTCTTTAAGGTGCGCTGTCAGCAACCCTTCAAACATGACCTTAAGTGCGCCGTCTTTGTCACGGTAGCCTTCTATATTATCGATGAAGAAGAGCGATAGCGGCTTAATGCGCGGCGAACTCAGCATGAGCTTACGTTCAGTTTCAAAGTGCGTGACAATAGTTTGGCGCACCATCTTTTCCTGCAAAGTCTCGGCGTAGGAATAGGGATTGATGCGATCACCTTTTTTGAGAATCAAACCATTCGATAGAACCGCCGTTGATTTG
This sequence comes from Alteromonadaceae bacterium, assembly GCA_023301705.1. Classification (GTDB taxonomy): domain Bacteria; phylum Pseudomonadota; class Gammaproteobacteria; order Enterobacterales; family Alteromonadaceae; genus JALZUE01. The sequence goes on from JALZUE010000109.1 coordinate 1,976, forward strand.
TTCAGCTTATCTAAATTGAGGTTGGTCATCTCTGGGTGAATGGCCTCGAAGCTGCCGCCTTTAGTAATTTTCTTGCGCGTCTTCTTGCCCTCAATATTTAGCTCAAATGAGGCCTCAGTTCCGTCTGAATCCATGAAACGCAGAGCCACATTGTCGCCGCCCTCAAAGTTCTCCAAATGCACGGTTATGCCCTTCACCAAGTCCTGATTGAAAGCGTCCACAGCGCTCAGCTCGTAGACCATGTTGATAAGGTCATCATCGAATGTCGCGCCATAACGCAGCGTGAATTGCGGCTTGAAGCGTATCAACTTCTTAAAGGTCGTATTTCCGCGCTTGAACGTGTGCGGTTCATCGATGACCAAGATCGGCCGCGCATTGGCAATCGCTTCGTGCGGGACGTTGAACTCATCGAACAGTGCGACATCGAACGCCTTGTCCATAGTCTTCGAATTAATCATCCCTGAATTGATGACAAGGATATGGATAGCCTTTTTATTCATGTGACTATCGGCGCGGCAGAAATCGGAAATAGCCTGTGGCATGTGTTCTTTTTTGCCTTTGTGGGCCTTCTGGCTTTTGACTTCATAGACGTTGATGTCACGGTCAAATTGCTCTCTGAAATGCTCTTTGGCGGCGGGGGATTTCAAAAAGCTGACCGTGCCCGCTTTAATGGCGACACGCGGTACGGCGACGATGAACTTTGTCACCCCCGTTTGCTTATTCAGCTCCAGCATCGTCTTGGTATAGGCATAGGTTTTGCCTGTTCCCGTTTCCATTGAGGTGTCAAAAATCAACTGCGATAAATCACTTGTATCAATCTTGAAGTCTTGCGCCCAATCACCCTCTTTTTTCAAGGCAAGCAAATTCTTCTGTAGCTCTTGGCTCATACCCTCGAACGCCAAGCGAGGGTTGACCGTGCCGTTTGTACTCGATTCCACGGTGACATCACTTAACGCGCGCAGCACGCCTGAAACAGCGGCATTTTGGTGCTTTAAGTCGCGTTCAAAAACAAAGCCCGCCATAGTTACAGCCGAACTTCTAAATGCAGCTCAATCTGCTTGCGGTTGTTATAGCTTTTGACGGCTTCCGTAATTTCTCGCTTGGCTTTACTGGAGAGGATATACTCAAAAACAACAATCTTTTTTGGGGCGAAACTCTTGTCCGTATCGATGCGCTCCAACATTGTCAGAATGTGATCTAGCGTAAGGCCTGAATTGATGCAGTAGAGAATATGATTGCCCTGATGTGCGCTATAGCCATCCAGATCAACTGCATCCATATCGAGCGTTAGGGGTAAGCCGTCATAGACCTGCCACGTTAGTAAAAGCTGCGCGCGTTCTTCATCCGATAGCTTGTCACCTTCAAAAATCGTGTATTGGTCGGGCGTATCGGCCTCATTCAGATAACCTTCAAACACAGGAACAGTCTTGAACTCCTTGAAGCCTACACCGGTGTCCGCTAACTCCTTTATAGCATTTAGAGTTCTTCCTTTTGTCACCTCAAAGACTGTTTTAAAGCCCATTTGATAGGCCTCAGACTTAGGGTTTGTTGGTTCATCTATCTGTACTGATATGTATCTTCGATTGCCCTCATCTTCTTGATTAACTAGCATAGTCGCATGTCCAGTAGTCCCTGATCCCGCAAAAAAGTCTAGTACCACATCATTAGTGGTGGGTTGAGTTGACATTTGAATTAAACGGGCAAGCATCTTTAGAGGCTTTTTTCCACTTGGAAACGGAATCCCGCCTTCCAGAGCAACTCCCCCCGCAGTTTTAATATCTGTCCAGAAGTCCCCAGGGTTTTGAGTCAAATACTTATCAGCGAAGAGAATTCTAATTCTTGGGTCTTTGCTTTCCAAGTTAAAGTGAGTTTTGAATAAACTCAGTTTACCTCTTGATGACCTTACAGAAGATAATTGTTGGGTTTCTATTTTAGCATTTGAAGCGGATTCTTTAAGACTACCCGCTCCAACAGCTTGTATTATACGCCAAGCATTCGCCCACTTAAATGCTTCTTGTTCGTCTTCATCTGTTATTTTTTGCTCCGCAAAATATTTTGAGAGGGATAGATATTCAATTTTTTTGACTAGACCGTTAAGCAGGTTAATATCAGATTCCGCCGTGGTATCTTTATAAATCAAATCCTTTACAGTGGCTAATTGCTCTTTATCAGCGCCAATCAGGATTTCCTTATATTCATTATTCCAATTTTCATTTGGCGTTTCTGGAGGATTTAAGAGGATGTCATTGCCTTTTTTATAAAACAAAACGTACTCTTTTCTTTTCGGCAACCGTGTTTTGGCATGAGCCATTTTAACACCTGTAGACTCACTCATCTTGACGGCGATGCTATTCACAAAGTTTTCTTCACCAAAGACTTCATCGCAAACTAATTTGAGCTGCGCCTGCTCGTTGTCGTCAATCGAAATGAAAATGACGCCGTCTTCTCGCAAAAGCTCTTTTGCAATATACAGGCGCGGATATATAAATGTCAGCCATGCACTATGGCTATTAGAGCTGGACTGTGTGAAGGCCAAAATTCGCTTAGCTTCATCTTCATCAACGCCCGCCAGACCCGCCAACTCCTCAACCGTAAATTTACGGTCGTCTTGATAGACAAACCCGTCACTGCCAGTGTTGTAAGGCGGGTCGATATAGATCATCTTAATTTGCTCGGCATAAGCATTTTTGAGGTGCTTGAGTACATCGAGATTGTCGCCTTGGATTAAGATGTTCTCTGAGGCTTTGTTCTCATCCTTTGCATTATGCTCTGTATTCGCGGTCAGCAGGGTTTCTGTATTCAGATTGGCCATAAGACGCGCATAGGATTTACCCAGCCAGTTGAGCGAATACCCCTCACGCGAAATATCAGCACCTTCGGCCTGCGCGATTTCCGCGAGCTTATCGGGCATGAACTTCCCATCCTTATCAAAACAAGCGGGGAAGTGCTGTTTAAGGATGGCAATCTGCTTGCTGCTGCTGGTCACGTCGGCATTGTCGAGAATCTGTTTTTTCATAAATGCAGTGGTAACATCAAAATGCAGAAGCAAGAAAGTCATTCTAACAAATAGATAGGCATACTGCGCAGACGCATGGCCTTACATATTTTCAATATTGGTAAAGACGGAGCCGATATTTAGCTATCTGTTCAACAGCTCTACGGCTTCGGCTTTGTGTCCTGCCGATAAATGCGCATATCGTAAAGTCATGGCGTAGCTGGAATGTCCCAAAAGCTCTCTAACTGTATTTAGGTTCACCCCCGCCATAACAAGGCGCGAAGCAAAGTGATGACGCAAATCATGCCACCTAAAATTTTCGATTGCCGCCGTTCTAAGTAAAGCCGCCCAGCCTTTCTTGACCGTGCTAAACGGGTCTCCTTGGTCATTAGCGAATACAAAACCCTTTGCATTGACTGACTGAGCTTTACACATCTGTAAAATTTGCAACGCTTCCGAGTTGAGAGGGATATGTCGTATCTTACCATTCTTTGCAGATGCGCCAGTTACAGTAAGTTGCTTAGTCTCAAAGTTCACATTTGACCATTTCAGCTTAAAAACCTCCCCGCGCCGCATTCCTGTATTCATAGATAAAATTATCATAGGCTTTAGGTGGTCTGTGAAATCTTCGGCGTTGCGCTCTTTGAAAAGCGCGTAGCCTCGCTCTGAGCGCCATTTGTTAGCGTTCTCTCGCTCTGCCCTGCGTTTCTCTTCGCGGCGCTCTATAGCCTCCCTCAGCCGCCGCTCTTCATCAACTGACAGGTAACGGACGATTGCCGTCTGCGCTGCCCGTAAGGGCTTCATTTTGCGAAGCGGGTGCTCGTCAAGCAATCCTAACTCCTCAGCCTTGGACAGTGATGCGCGTAGGCTTGCATATGTGCGATTGATCGTGGTTGCGGATTTACCATCTGAGAGCAATTTGAGCCGCCATTTTTCGACCAACTTAATATCAATTTTATCGAGCGCGACTTTGTGAAGGTCGCCGCAATTCTGATTTAAGCTTCTGCGATATTCCTTGGCCGTGCGTAGATTGGCGTCAATCCACGGGTAGTAATGCGCGGCCAGATATTGACCGTAGGTTAGACCGTCCCGCTCTTTTTTCTTATCTCGTGCTGGATCGCCGCCCTTGGCGTAATCTGATATAATTTCTTGCGCTTGCTGGCGGGCTTGTTTTGTAGAGAGGGCTTGGAACTGTCCGATTTTGACCCGCGCTCCTCGGCGGTATTCACAATAGTAGGTCTTGCGTCCACTGGGCTGCACCCTGACCAAAAACCCTGATAGGCGCGTGTCGCGCATCTCATAGGCTTTTGATTTTGGCTTTGCGGTTTCGATTGAAGTCTGAGTGATAGATAGTTTCATTTGGATAGCTCCTATTCCGTAAGTGCATATTAAGTGCAAAACGGGCCAAAAGCCTCGAACGCTGGCGAACACTCCTGAACACCTACGCGTTAAATAAACGCAATGTATTCAGTAGCTTACCATTCAAAAGCGTTCGGCGGTATCCGCTCGTATTTGTTACCAAGTCCCCTTTGTAATCAGGGGGTCCGCGGTTCAAGTCCGTGTGGGGGCACCATTACACTACCTTTTCAATCTAATAAGTCATTGAAAAGGCTCAACTTTGTCCCTCCTTGTCCCCAGACCCTGTAAAACACTCAGTTTTTGTGTACCAAATTGTGTACCAGCGCGTGGTACATTCTGATGGTTATGAAACGTCTTGATCAGTTTTTATTACTTAGAAAAGGCACCTGGCATTACACGCGCCGCGTCCCTGATCGCTATGCTCACCTTGATAAACGGGGCCGTATAAGATGTTCTTTGCGCACAGACTCCTTAGCCCTCGCCAGACGTAAAAGAGATGACATGGTCGAAGCCGATGAGGCGTATTGGACCTCACTGCTGATTGATAGTCCTGAAAACTCCAACGCTTCAGTTTTAGATCAACAAAATTCGACTATCAGCCGTTACAAAGCCGCCAAGAAACGAGCTATGGCCAGAGGCTATGTTTACGCACCGACACCTGAACTCGCTGAGAGTACAGGCCTCAATGAAATTGTAGCCCGCTTGGCTGATGCTTTAAAAAAGGCTGAACCGGTGACGCAACAGCAGGAGGTCGAAGCTTTGCTAGGCGGTCCCAAACCTGTCGCTCCTCTTATCTCAAGAGCATTCGAAATCTATTGTCGAGACCTCGCCATAGGTGATTTGAAAGGTAAATCAGCCACTCAAAAAGCAAGTTGGAGGAAAGTGAAGCTGCGCGCTGTCAACAATTTCATCAAGCTTTGTGGTGACTTACCGATGGATAAAATCACACGTAAAGATGGCCGAGATTTTTACATGTGGTGGGGCAAACGCATAAACCCTTCGGATGGCTCCAAGCCTCTCCACCCTAACAGCGCTAATCGCGATATAGGGAATTTGCGAAAGTTATTCAGGGTGTATTGGGAGTATGAAGGTGAGGAAAGCCGTGAAAACCCTTTCAGAAATCTTCGGTACACAGACAATGTATATAAAGAAATCCCGCCGTTTGAAAATGAGTGGGTACGGACTAAATTTCTGAAGGTTGAAGCTTTTAAAGGTCTTAACCGTGAAGCGACCGTTTCATGTGACACGTGCATAGCTGCCTCGCTGGGGTATTTACGCTTAAGCCACCCCGCAATCTGCTGCGGTGACCAATGACGTTCAAGCTTCAAGAT
>JALZUE010000110.1 GCA_023301705.1 Alteromonadaceae bacterium
ACTTTTATTTAACTTTTATTGAATAATAGAAATAGGATCAGTTTCTTTCGCCTTCCCCTGATTAATAGATATTTCAACACGTCTGTTTTTTCGTCTGTTTAACGCATTTGTATTAGGCACTAATGGTTTAGTATCGGCATTACCAACAACTAATAAACGTGTTTGGTCAAAGTTTGGTACCTTTATGATTTCATGTGCTATGGCCACCGCTCGTTTAGACGATAAATCCCAATTTGATGTGAATAACTCTGAGCTAATACCTTGATTATCAGTATTGCCAGAAATCATAATTTCACCGGGTACCGTTAATAAAAGCTCACCTATTTCTCGAATCACAGGCTTAAACTTGGGTTGTAAAAAAGCAGAACCTGATGGAAATGAGCCATTTTCGCGAATACGAATAATCACTTGCTGACCCAACGCTTCAAGTTCAACTGCACCATCTTGTATTTGATCTTCAAGTTGTTCGGCTATTTTTTTCACTAAGTCATTAACATTTTCTTGCTGTGCTTGTTCAATAGCCTCTTGCGCTTGCTGTATTTGTTCAGACGACAAAGACTCTGCTGTACTTTCTGATTGCCCACCTCGCTGAGAACCTCGTTGCTCTTGTCGACCACCTGCAGAAGTTTCATCTCCAGCTTGAAACTCAAGCATTTGTTGAGTAATTTCCATTGTTTGCTGTTGAATAACTTCAATCGGTGTTGGCTCTGGTTTACCTGGGCGAAACTCTTGAGCAATAACACTCGTTCCTTTAGGAATATCTTTTACTTCAATCTTATTTTGCACACCAAATGCAAATTTCATTGATCCTGCTATTTGTTTAAACTTCAAAACATCCATTTCTGAAAATGATAATAAAAGTACAAAAAAGCACATCAATAGCGACATTAAATCAGCAAAAGTCCCCATCCAAGCAGGCAGACCTTCCGGTGGGCATTTACATTCAGGTTCAGACATAATTGACTACTCTTCTTCCGTAGATGAACCACGTTTACTTTCAGCTAAATAATTTTTCAATAATGTTTCGATTACTTTAGGGTTTTGACCATCTTGAATACCTAATACGGCATCAAGAATTAATTCTTGATTTAATTTCTCTTCCGATAAACGTAAGGCTAGCTTATTTGAAATTGGAATAGCAATTACGTTTGATAAGAAAGCACCATAAAGCGTTGTTAATAAAGCAACCGCCATTGCAGGTCCAATTGATTTGGGGTCATCCATGTTTGATAACATGGCAACTAAACCAATCAAGGTACCAATCATCCCCATAGCAGGGGCAACTTCGGCTAGGCTAGATAACATGCCTATACCCGTTTCATGGCGTTCTGTTGTTAGCTTAATATCTTTTTGTAAGGTTTCTCGAACAACATCAGCATCATGGCCATCAACGAGCATATCAATGCCTTTTTGCATAAACCCATTGGTTATTTCTGCTTCTTCTAATGCTAAAAAACCACCTTTACGAGCCGCGTCAGCCATTTCAACTGATTTTTCAATTAATTCATCAGGAGACTCTAATTTAAACATGAATGATTTTCCGATAATTTTGCCAATACCGAAAAACTGCCCCATATTATAATTTGATAAAACAACAAAAATAGAGCCACAAAATACAATAAGAATAGACTGTGTATCAATAAACATACTGATACTACCACCCAATACCATTGCCATTACAATAAAGCCAATGGCTCCTAGCATTCCAACAATCGTTGCTAAATCCACAAAAAATCTCCTAAACTATGAAAACGAACCTTAATGGTCTTAATAAATATATATCAAGAATAGCGTATTCGCGAATACAACCCTTAACATTTTTATCGGCAAGCCAGACAACAACTTAACTACTTAAGATAAGTTTTTTAATTAGTCGTTTTAAGATATAATTATCTTTAATTTATTGCAGATGCAATATTACCTTAATTTTATCGTATAGAAGTTCAATTTATGGCGAAGAAAAAAATTGAAAACATTACATTTGAAGATTCACTAGTTGAATTAACAAGTATTGTAAATCAACTAGAATCAGGTGATGTAAACTTAGCTGATTCTATGGCGTTATTTGAACGTGGCTTACAACTAAGTAAGCATAGCCAGCACCAATTAAATGATGCCGAACAAAAGATAGCGATTTTATTGAACGAAAATGGTGAACCTATGCTGTCTTCTTTTGATTCATCTGAGAGTTAATTTCTGTGAATACATTGCCAAAATTAAGTGTTTATCAAGCACGTATTAATGAGTTTTTAAATAGAAAAATAGCGCAATTAGATATTAATGATCCTAAATTGTTAGAAGCAATGCGCTATGGTCTATTAATTGGTGGTAAGCGAATGAGACCTTATTTGTCTTACATTACGGCTGATATGCTTGATATTTCATTAGACGATATAGATGGTATAGCCGGTGCTTTAGAATGCATACATGCATATTCATTGTTACATGATGATTTACCTGCAATGGACGATGATGATTTACGCCGAGGCAAACCAACATGCCACAAAGCGTTTGATGAAGCTTCAGCCATTTTAGCTGGTGATAGTTTACAAACATTAGCTTTTGATATTTTAGCTAACCACTCTTTCTCTAATCATGCTAAAAAACATCAGCTAACACTGATTCAACAATTGGTAAACGCTAGTGGTTACCAAGGTATGTGTGGCGGTCAAGCTCTCGATTTAGCAGCAACGAATAAAACCGTTTCTTTAGTTGAATTAGAAAAGCTACATTCCTTAAAAACCGGTGCATTATTACAAGCATCTATTTTAATGACAGCTGAATGTGCTTTAAATATTACTATTGAACAAAAGTCAGCATTAGCGAAGTATGCACAATGTATTGGGTTAGCTTATCAAGTCAGAGACGATATTATAGATATTACCTCTACTGAAGAAGAGTTAGGTAAACCAGCAGGCTCTGATATTGATGCAAACAAATCAACTTACCCTTCTCTGCTTGGGTTAGATGGTGCACAGAAAAAAGCAGATGATTTATTTTCTCAAGCGCTTCGTGCTTTAAATTGTTTACCTTACAATACAGAAGACCTAGAGAATTTTGCCGCATTTATTGTACACCGCACCCACTGATCTGCAGATATTATGACTATAAATTTAACTGATTTCCCATTATTATCGAACATTAACTCTCCTGATGATCTTCGCTTGTTAGATAAAACACAACTTAACCGTGTTAGTAGTGAGTTACGTCGTTTTTTATTAAATTCAGTAAGTCAAAGTAGTGGTCATTTTGCTTCAGGTTTAGGTACAATTGAATTAACCGTTGCATTACATTATGTCTATAAAACCCCTTTTGATAATGTTATTTGGGATGTTGGGCACCAAGCTTATCCTCATAAAATATTAACAGGCCGTCGTGATCAACTTCACACCATTAGACAAAAAAACGGTCTACATCCATTTCCTTGGCGAGAAGAGAGTGAATATGACATTTTAAGTGTTGGTCACTCTAGTACTTCAATATCGGCTGCACTGGGCTTATCTGTATCTGCTAAAAAAGAAAATAAAAACCGTAAAACTGTTGCCGTTATAGGTGATGGCGCTATGACTGCTGGTATGGCATTTGAAGCTTTGAACCATGCAGGTGATATCAAAGAAGATATGTTAATTATTCTAAATGATAACGATATGTCTATTTCAGAAAATGTAGGTGCACTGAACAACCATTTAGCCAAAATGCTATCAGGCAGTGTCTTTGACGGTATAAGAGAAAGTGGTAAAAAACTATTAGGCACTATTCCTCCTATAAAAGAGTTGGCAAGCCGCGCTGAAGAACACCTTAAAGGTATGGTTGTACCCAGTACTTTTTTTGAAGAGCTAGGGTTTAATTATATTGGCCCTATTGATGGCCATGATGTTAACAGTTTAGTCGACACCATTAGTAATATGCGCAACCTTAAAGGGCCGCAAATATTACATATTGCCACTAAAAAAGGTAAAGGGTACAAAGCCGCGGAACGTGATCCTATTAAGTATCATGCGGTACCTAAATTTAATCCTGAAGAACAAGAGTTACCTCAAACTAAATCTACACAAGCAACATACTCAAGTATCTTTGGTGATTGGTTGTGTAAAACAGCCGAACAAGATAGTAAGTTAGTCGCCATCACGCCAGCCATGCGTGAAGGTTCAGGTATGGTCAAATTTAGTCAACGCTTTCCAACACAATATTACGATGTCGCTATTGCTGAACAACATGCAGTGACATTTGCTGCAGGTTTGGCTATTGGCGGTCAAAAACCTGTTGTTGCTATTTATTCTAGCTTTCTACAACGTGGCTATGATCAATTGATTCATGATGTAGCCATTCAAAATTTACCCGTATTATTTGCGATAGACAGAGCTGGTGTTGTCGGAGCTGATGGCGCAACACATCAAGGCGCTTTTGATTTAAGCTTTTTAAACTGTATACCTAATATGGTCATAATGACGCCATCTAATGAAGCTGAATGTCAATTAATGTTAACCACTGGTTATCATTTATCACAGCCTGCAGTGGTTCGTTATCCTAGAGGTACAGGTAACGGTAGTAATTTACCTGATATTTCTGACACTATTGAAATAGGTAAAGCAAAATTAATTACACAAGGTGAAAGCTGCGCTATTTTAAACTTTGGCACTTTACTAGAAGAAGCACTTACTGCTGCTAAAGAATTAAATGCAACAGTGGTTGATATGCGTTTTGTAAAGCCTCTAGATCAAGCCATGCTGACGAAATTAGCTAAAACACATAAAACGATAGTGACAGTAGAAGATAACGCCATAATAGGCGGTGCTGGCTCAAGCGTTAATCAATACTTATTAAATGAGAAGTTAAGTGTCAATATCTTAAATATAGGTTTACCTGACAGTTTTATAAAGCACGGTACACAACAAGAAATATTAAATGAGTTAGGGTTATCAGCAACAGGTATTCAAGAAAAAATAGAGCAATTTATTAACAAGTGATGTCTTGTTAAATTTAGATTAAATAAAAAAGCCACAATCAAATGATTGTGGCTTTTTTAAATACTTTAGATAATTGTACTAGATTACATTTCGAAAATAGATTCTAGTGATAAATCTTCTTGGCTTAAAATATCTTTTAAACGTCGTAAACCTTCTACTTGAATTTGTCTAACTCTTTCTCTTGTTAAACCGATTTCACGACCAACTTCTTCTAATGTAGCTGCTTCATAACCTAACAAACCGAATCGTCTTGCTAACACTTCTTTTTGTTTTGGATTTAATTCATTCAACCAATCAACAATGCTATTTTTCATATCACTGTCTTGAAGTTCACTTTCTGGACCACTGCCTTTTTCATCAGCAATAATATCAAGTAAACCTTTTTCTGAATCACCTGCGAAAGGTGTGTCTACAGATGTGATGCGCTCATTTAATTTAAGCATTTTACTCACATCTTCAACAGGCTTGTCTAAAGCTTTTGCGATATCTTCTGCTGTTGGTTCATGATCTAACTTTTGAATTAACTCACGGCCAGTACGTAAATAAATGTTAAGCTCTTTCACTACATGAATAGGTAAACGAATCGTGCGTGTTTGATTCATAATAGCACGTTCAATCGTTTGTCTTATCCACCATGTTGCATAAGTTGAAAAACGGAAACCGCGTTCTGGATCGAATTTTTCTACAGCGCGAATTAATCCTAAATTACCTTCTTCGATTAAATCTAATAAAGGTAGACCTCTATTATTATAACGTCGTGAAATTTTAACAACCAAACGTAGGTTACTTTCAATCATACGCTTTCTTGAAGGCTCGTCACCTTTTAACGCTAATCTTGAAAAGTAAACTTCTTCCTCTGCACTTAATAGTGGTGAAAAACCAATTTCACTTAAATATAATTGTGTTGCATCTAAGTTAGCTGATGCTTCTTCTGCTTTAGTTGATGTATCTTTACTTTCTGATTCTAAATCAACTGTCGATAACTCTTCTTTAGTATGTTCCATCGTAATCCCCTGCACTCATGTCTTTTAACTACTCTCACAAATCACCAATATATTTATTATTATTGTTATTTTATT
>JALZUE010000111.1 GCA_023301705.1 Alteromonadaceae bacterium
TTGATAAAAAAATGAGCTAATCAATATTAACTCACTTTTTAAACCTTAGTTAAAACGTCAAAGCTTTATAAATGAGGTGACAGTAATTTAACAATACTCTCAATATGATCATCACGAGCATTCAAACAAGGAATGTAATGGTAAGTTTCACCACCAGCCTCTTCGAACACTTCTCTATTCTCTGACTCTAACTCTTCTAATGTTTCTAAACAGTCTGAACTAAAGGCTGGGCTAATAATCGCCACATGTTTATGCCCTGCTTTCGCAAGCTCAGCTAATGTTACATCAGTATAGGGTTGTAGCCATTCAGCTTTACCGAAACGTGATTGAAAGGTCATAGCGTATTCGTCTTTTGAAAAACCTAAATTTTCCATTAATAAACGGGTGGTTTTATGACAAAAGCAAAAATATGGGTCGCCATTTTTATGGAACAGTGTAGGCATACCGTGATAAGAAAGTACTAATTTGTCAGGTTTACCATGTTTTGCAATATGTTCATTAATGCTATTTGCTAACGCTTGAATATATTCAGGTTGATCATGGTAACTACTGATAAAGTCTAAGCTTGGTATCCAACGCCATTTTTGTACTTCTTTAATGACTGCATCAAAAGTTGAACCTGTTGTAGGGCCTGCATATTGCGGATATAGCGGTAGAACCACAATTTTACTTACACCTGCCTTTTGAAATTTTTGTAACGCATTTTGTATACTCGGATTACCGTATCGCATCGCTAAATCAACAATAACATGCTCACCATATTGTTCGATAATTTGCTGTTTAACTTTATCTTTTTGAGCAAGTGCATTAGCCATCAAGGGTGAACCTTGCTCTGTCCAAATACTTTCATAAAGCTTGGCTGATTTTGCAGGTCTTACACGTAAAATAATACCGTGTAAAATCATCATCCACACTAAACGCGGTATTTCTACTACACGAGGATCAGACAAGAATTCACGTAAATATGTTCTAAGCGCTTGTGCTGTTGGCGCTTCTGGTGTGCCTAAATTTGTTAATAATACACCAATCGGCTTTGCTGATTTATCGCGAGTTTTTTCATGAATACTTTCATCTTGTCCAACAAATCGAGACATAAGTCGTTAGTTCCTGTAATTAGTATTTTAAATTATTAATGTATATGTAATGTTTATTGCTATTGTATTTATTGAACGACAGTATCAATCACAACACTAACCGTGTTATTGCTACGAGGGTTTACACGATTAATTTCCCCTTGAAAGTCGCCCGCTTGAATACCTGGTGAACCTGAATGCGAAATAACAGCAAATACCGTTACTTCGTCAAAGCGGCTAATGGTCATTTCAGGTGTCATTGCATTGCTATCGTTCAATGAAGCAACAACAGGTAAAGCACTGGCATTGGTTTTAACTGCGGCAACTGGCATTCTAGGGCCATCGGCAGGAATAGCATAAATGAATACGACAGGATCATTACCAGCGATCAGTTTAGCCTTTATTTTAGGTGACAATGTTACATTCACTAATAAATTAACACCGTTTTTGTCGCTGACTTCATCAGCACTAGCATCAATGCCTAAACGCCTTTTAGCTTCATTAATAGCGTCTGTTAACGCTTGTTCATTCACTGAATTACTGCTTGAGTCAATCATACGTTGCCAATAATTAATTGCGGCTTGATAATCTGTTAAGCTAAAGGCATGCATGCCTAATAATATATTGGTTGACGCATCATTTTTATCAACCGCTAAAGCTTGATCAATCAATTGTTGAACTTCAGGGGTAATTTGCTGATTATTTTTATAATATGCAGCTTGTGCCTTAGCACCTATTAAATCAGCTACCTGCCCTTCTATCGCAATGGCTTTATCAAACGAAGCTAATGCGGCATCAAAAGCCCCGACTAAGACTAGCTCTTGACCTAATGCATACCATAAATCAGTACTATTAGGTGTTTGTGTTAGTTGCTCTTTTAATTCATCAATACGTGATAAGGTATTTGGTTGGGTTTGTTGCTGAGGTGTTTGCGCTGTTATTTTAGGTTTTGAAAGCTGCTCAAAAGCACCCGTTTTTTGATATAAAAAGAAACTCAACATAAAAATAAATACTGATATGCCTATTGGCCACAACACTGACAACTGTTGTGTATTACCGATAAATTGTGTTTGATTTTCTTCCATGTCTTGAATAAAACTTTTATCTAACTCTGCTAATAAGTATTGATAATTTTCTTCATCAATTTTTTGCTGTTGAAAGTCAGCCTCTATTTCAGCTTTATGCTCATGGTATAAGTTTTTATTGGTTTGTTTTCTTAGATCGATATCAATTGAATTTCGTTTCACTTGCTTTAAAAAGTGCAACCAAACCATAACGAGTATCAGTAAAATAAAAGCAATGAAGGTAATGATGATTGGCATGTTTTAATTATCTTTTAAAAATTTTTGAAGCTTTTCTTGTTGTTCACTTGTTAACGCTAATTGTTGATTTTGTTCTGGTTTTTTTCGTAAAACTAAAAACATCACCAAGCCACCTAATACCAATAAAATAAAAGGCCCGTACCATAAAATATAGGTTAACGATGACACTTGCGGACGATATAAAACAAAGTCGCCGTAGCGCTCAACCATAAAGCTAACAATTTCACTGTCTGCTTGACCTTGGTTGATCATCGTATATACCTGGTCTCGTAAATCAACGGCTATTTGTGAGTTAGAATCAGCTAAGTTTTGATTTTGGCATTTGGGGCAACGTAACTCTTTAACCAACGCTTGATATCTAATTTTAGCGGTTGGATTTTCAAATACATAGGTATCAACAGGGCTAGCAATACAACTACTAGCATATGAAAAACTAAGAATAGTTATACAGATAACCCAACGACTTATATTCACTAACAAAGGTAAACTCTTCATTGTTTTCTCATTATTTATATTGCAATAAAATACATAAAAGTTAGCTATTACAATGCATTAATTTCTTGTCGAATTTGCTGGATCAGAGGTTCAAATTGTTGTTGCCAAATTTGATCATTAATTGGGCCAACAAAACGTTTACGAATAATACCCATGTGATCTATCACAAACGTTTCTGGTGCGGCAAATACACCTAAATCTAACCCTAACCTTCCTTCGTTATCAAAAACTGATAATTGATAAGGATTACCAAGTTCTTTCAACCATAATAATGCGTCAGCTCTATCATCTTTGTAATTCAAACCGTATAAAGTAAAACGAGGGTCTTTCGCTAACGTTAAAAAGTAAGGATGCTCATAGCGACACGATGGACACCAAGTTGCCCACACATTGACTAAATAGATATCTGCGGTTAAATCACTTTTTGATATTATGCGTTTGCCATTTTCTAATGCGCTCAATGAAAATTCAGGCATACTTTTACCCACCAATGCTGACGGCATTGCTTGTGGGTTTAAAGATAACCCTCGGTAAAGCACTATGCCCAGCACAATAACGATAACTAAGGGTAAAAATCGAATAACTTTATTCATTGAACTACCTAACATCACTTAATATAAATATAACAGATCAAGTATCATTAAACGGTGACCGACTGAGGATTATTACTTTCATTCACGTTTGATTTTTTACGACGATAGCGTTTATCAATTATCGCTAACAACCCACCTAACCCCATAAAAATAGCACCTAGCCATATCCAGCGCACAAACGGTTTATAGTGAATACGTACTGCCCAAGCATTTTTAGTTAAAGGTTCGCCTAAAGCAATATAAATATCACGAAATAAACCAGGATCTATACCTGCTTCGGTCATACCTGATGTTTGCACTAAATAGGTACGGCGCTCTGGTGTTAACAAAGCAACAAAGCGCTTATTTTTAGACACTTCTATTTGGCCTTGTTCAGCACTATAGTTTGCCCCTTCTACAAGGTTAACACCATTAAATTTAATATCATAACCTTGAACATTAATGTGTTCACCGTATGACATTCTCACATTTAATTCTTGCTCGTAAGATGACACCATAGTGACACCAACAATAGTAATAGCGATACCCATATGTGCGAACGTCATTCCCACATGTGAAATATTCAACTTGGTCAGCTTTTGAAGCATCGTTAGATTGTTCGGTGTATTCGCTTTTTTTGCAGTCACTTGATTCAGCAAGTCTTTTAATACAACTAGGGCAACCCAAGTCGCTAAAATAATGCCCATACTGACTAAAGCATTAAATTCACCACCGTATAAATACGGAAAAAACAAACCAAACAACACGCTAATTATAGAGACGAGTGTTAATTGTTTACTTAATTCGCCTTGTTTAGCCTTTTTCCAACGAATTAAAGGCCCTATACCCATCACAATAAATAATAAACTCATGATAGGAATAAAAACGGTATTAAAGAACGGCGGCCCTACAGATAATTTACCTAAGCCAAGTGCATCAATAAATAAAGGGTATAAAGTGCCTAATAAAACACTAATTGCAGCAACTACTAAAAGTATATTACAGGCTAACAATGCCGCTTCTCGGGAATAAAGTGAAAATCGGCTGAAGCTTGCAACACTTCGTGCTTTGAACGCAAATAACGTCAGCGAACCACCAACAGCTACCCCTAAAAGAAGCAGAATAAAAATACCTCTAGATGGGTCTGCTGCAAAAGAGTGTACTGAGGTAATGATGCCAGAACGCACTAAAAACGTACCTAATAGGCTTAAGCTAAAAGTAAAAATAGCTAATAGCACAGTCCAGTTTCTAAATGTGCCGCGCTTTTCAGTGACTGCCAATGAATGTATTAAGGCCGTACCTACTAGCCAAGGCATAAACGAAGCGTTTTCAACAGGATCCCAAAACCACCAACCGCCCCAGCCTAGTTCGTAATATGCCCACCAACTACCTAAAGCAATACCTATGGTTAAAAATACCCATGCAGCAACTGTCCATGGACGTGACCATCTCGCCCATGCAGCATCTAATTTTCCACACATTAAGGCCGCAACAGCAAAAGCAAAAGCAACAGAAAAGCCCACATAGCCCATATAAAGCATAGGCGGATGAATAATTAAACCAATGTCTTGTAAAAGCGGGTTTAAATCTCGCCCTTCAATTGGCACTATTGGCCACAAGCGTTCAAAAGGGTTAGATGTAAAGATGGTGAAAAGCATGAAGCCAAGTGAAATCATACCCATGATGGCTAATACTCTGGCAATGAACTCCTGTTCTATGCCTTTACTAAACTTAGCAACGGCGAAGGTCCAGCTGGTTAAAGAAAAAACCCATAGTAGTAATGAACCTTCATGCCCCCCCCACACTGCGCTAATTTTAAAATAATAAGGCAATAAACTATTTGAATGACCAGCAATATATTTAACTGAAAAATCATCTTGAACAAAGCTATAAGCAAGAATGCTAAAGCTTAGGCCAGTAAAAATAAACATAGCAAACGCTAAAGGTTTCGCATAAGCGGTTAATTTATCGTGCTGCTTATAAACGCCAATAAGTGGAATAGTACTTAAACATGCAGCAAATGCAGTGGCAATAATTAACGCCAAAAGTCCTAATTCAGGGAACATGAAACTCTCCGGAAACCTATAAAATTAATACAAATGTAAATTTAAAATAATGTAAATGTATACGTTTTAAATTTACATCACGCAACGGTATCTAAATACAGTAAAAATAGCGTAATTTAAAAGTCATTCTACCATCAAAACAAGTGTATTTAACTTTATTGTAATTAGATTTAACTAGCCAATAAAATTGGCCCTAATATTATAGTTTTTTGAACTTTTAATATCTTTTAGAAATTGATGATGTTTTTATACAAAACAAAGCTTATTATATCTAGATAGGTGATAATATTATAGAAATGTGACATCAATGCTTTCTTCGATTGATTTAAACGAATTTTTATTTTTTAAATAGAGCACTATATTGCACCACTAGTACCGCGATAAAAACATTTGACTTGAACTAAAGCATATCCTGAAAGATCAAATAAACTCTAAAGATATAAATATTAACATAAGTGAATATTTTGAATTCTAAAACGCCATTAATTACTGCTGATAAGCTAACCTGTATTCGAGAAGATCGCATTTTATTTGAAGCGTTATCTTTTGAGGTATACGCCGGTAATATTATTCAAATAGAAGGCCAAAATGGTGCGGGTAAAACAAGCTTGTTGCGTATTTTATCTGGATTATCATCTCCCTACTCTGGCCAAGTATTACACTTAGGTAAAAGTATTCAAAAAAATGCTGAGTTATATCATCAAAACTTAACCTATATTGGTCACAATACTGGAGTTAAAGCAGAATTAACTGCACAAGAAAATCTAGCTTATTATTTAGATGTGCACAACCAGAACCCTGATGAAGCTGAAAACATCTTAGCTAAAGTCAATTTAACCGCATTTGAAGACAGCCTAGCCTCACATTTAAGTGCCGGTCAACACAGACGAATTGCACTGGCTCGTT
The DNA here is from genome assembly GCA_023301705.1 of Alteromonadaceae bacterium. Taxonomy (GTDB): domain Bacteria; phylum Pseudomonadota; class Gammaproteobacteria; order Enterobacterales; family Alteromonadaceae; genus JALZUE01. Next base: position 6,435 of record JALZUE010000111.1, read on the forward strand.
TATGGCAAAGTAACGCAAAGGTTTGGATATTAGACGAGCCTTTTACTGCCATTGATAAAGAGGGTATTAAGCACTTAGAGTTATTGTTTTTAGAACATTGTAACAAAGGTGGTTGTGTAATTCTGACCAGTCATCAAGCGTTAACGTTACCTAATTTGTACTTACAAAAAATACCATTAACGTATCGGTTTTATTAACGATGAATCATACAGATAGAGATACAGCTACTCACACCACCAATTTTTCTTATCGAAAGATATTTAGTTTAATCGTTAAGCGCGATCTCACTATTGCTTTTCGCCATAAAGCAGACATGGTCAACCCGTTATTATTCTTTATTATCGTAATTAGCTTATTTCCGTTGGGCATAGGCCCTGATGCAAAAATATTAGCACGTATAGCCCCAGGCGTTATTTGGGTTGCAGCCCTTTTAGCCATATTACTGTCGCTTGAACGTTTATTTAAGCATGACTTTGATGATGGCTCTTTAGAACAACTAATGATCAGCCCCTACCCTTTATTTGTAATAGTGATTGCTAAAGTATTCACACACTGGCTAATCACAAGCCTGCCACTGCTGATAGTCGCACCAATTTTAGCGGTAATGTTACATTTACCTGAATCAAGCTATTTAGCCTTATTTTTAACGCTATTATTCGGCACACCTGTATTGAACTTTATTGGCGCAATTGGTGCAGCATTAACCGTTGGCATAAAAAAAGGGGGAGTGCTATTAAGCTTAATCGTATTACCACTGAATATTCCGGTATTAATTTTTGCTACTAGCGCTATAGAAGCAGCGACGATGAACTTAAATTACAGTGGACATATTGCTATAATCGGCGTGTTTTTTGTTTTATCTGTTATGCTTGCCCCAATTGCTGTGAGTTTAGCATTAAAAGTGAGTACTAATTAATATGTGGAAATGGCTACACCCTTACGCAAACCCAGAAGTATCTTATCAATTCACCAATACATTAAAGCCTTGGTGTTTTGTCATCGCATTGATTCTACTCACCGTTGGCATCGTTTGGGGATTATTATTTGCACCTGCAGATTATCAGCAAGGTAATAGCTTTCGTATTTTTTATATTCATGTACCTACAGCAATTCTATCTCAAGGTATTTATTGGGCAATGGCAATTGCCGCCTTAACCAGTATTGTTTGGCAAGTTAAGCTCGCTGATGCCTCTTTAGTCGCTATAGCACCTATTGGAGCGGTAATTACAGCGATTGCATTATTGACTGGGGCTGCATGGGGTAGACCTACCTGGGGCACTTGGTGGATATGGGATGCAAGACTAACTTCAGAACTTCTTTTACTCTTTTTGTATTTGGGTGTTATTGCTTTACATAATGCTTTTGATGATAAAACCCAAGCGAGTATGGCAGCGAGCGTATTAACACTGGTTGGTGTTATTAACTTACCTATTATTAAATACTCTGTAGATTGGTGGAATAC
>JALZUE010000112.1 GCA_023301705.1 Alteromonadaceae bacterium
TGAAAATAATTATTTTCAACCAATTGTTCTAAAAGGAAATATCAAATGATGACAGGTGATTTTAAAGTAATGAAGTAAGAAGAGTATTTATTAATACTAAGATATTGACTATGTTTAAATAGTATAACTATCTATATGGTTAATAAAAAATACTATTTTAAAGTTGATAAAGTAATAGATTTAACTCTCAAGAAAAATAAAATGTAACTTAACAATTAAAAACGCAGCATTACTGTTCATTCATTAAAAACTAAGCAAAACTTTTTTCTAATGCTTCAATTATTCTGTCTTGGCTTGCTCTTACTCTGTAATCAGTTGATTGATCAACCCATTGAACAATACCGTTTTCATCAATTAATATTGATGTGGGGATAGACATCGCTTTGAATTTTAATTGAGTAATTGAAGGTAGTGGCATACCAAAAATAGTCATTATATTACTTGCGTCTGTTCCCAAGCTTTTATGATGCTCAACGCCATATTGCTTAATAATACTCAGTGACGGATCTGCCAATAATGTAAAATGTAATTTATCTCTTTCAACATGTGCATTTGCTTGTTCAACATTATCACCTGAAATACCAACAACATTAACATTATATTTTTCAAATAATGATTTCATGTCATTAAACATCATTAACTCTCGAGTACAGTATAAACACCATGAGCCTCGATAAAACTTCAACAAAGTACGTTGCCCTGTAATATCTTCAGGTGAGTATTGTGTACTCTTATTTGTTAATGAACTAAATGGTAAGAAATTGTCACCAACACCAATTGATATATTGCCAATAGGTGTTTTTCGTAGTGATAATAGAAATAATAAAAAGCTTGAAAGAAATACCGTAATAACAGCCGGTATAGCTGTAGGTAATGCTGAAAGAAATGCTACTGAACTAGATATAAATAGACTAATGAAAGCAACTAACAACGCCACAACCAAACTAATAGTTAACCCTATAGGTTTAACTGGTACTTTATTTTTTAATAAAGAAGAAAAGTATATAGAAATGCTTATCAATAAAGTTAAAAGGCTAAAAATTGATAGTATTAATGCTATTTGGTTCATATAAATATGTTCTGTAAAGTTCAATAAAAGTAATGATTCAAGTTAAAGTTTAATAAAAGTCCTTAAAGTAAAAACAAAGCTAAGAACTCATATTATATTAACGAGGTAAGTCTTCTGGGGATACAATATAACCTTGATAACCATCTGCAGCTAAAGAAGAAACACTTGTTAACTGTTCTTTGTTTTCAATACCGGTAACAATAACATTAATATTTAACCCCTTAGCAACGTTGATAACTGCTCGGTATAAACCATGATTATGATCTTCTTTTTCATAAAAAGAAAATGATTGATCAAGCTTAATGTAATCTGGCTGTAGTTTTTGTAAGTACTCTAAAGAGCCAAGTTGACGACCACATTGATCAACACCTACTTTAGCTCCTGCAGATTTAACAACACGAGCTAAGCGATAACAAGCGTCAAAGTTATTTCTTAAAGCAAACTCAGGCATTTCAAAACAAATATGGTCTGTAAGACTTAATTTTTGTAAAAACGCCTGTAACCACAAATAAAACTCATTACTTAATAGACTTTCTAATGATAAATTAATTGCAACAGGTTGAGAGCTACGTGAAAATATATTTTGATGTTCAATTGTTTGTAACAAGCACTTATCTAATTCACTGCCAAGCGACAACATTTCGATAAAAGGCATGAACTCAGCAGCGGTTGCTATTTTATCATCAATCGTTAATCGACAATAAATCTCTCGTTGAATAACCTCATGATTTTTCATACTGAGTATAGGTTGCCATTGAAAAACAAAACGGTTGTTATTAATAGCGCTAGTTAACTTACTGCGCCACTGTTCTCGTGAATATTTTTGAGTTTCTTTAGAGTCTATCCAGTGACTCACTTTATTTTCACGGCGAGCTTGTTGTAAGGCATTATCTGATTGTGTTAATAAATCAGATGCACTCATTTTTGGAATGCGCTGACTAATGCCAATATTAAAACCTGTATTAGGTGTCACTCCGGCTTTATTAATTTCTTGATTAATAACACGAATTAGTGACTGTAAATATACTTCAATTGTACTTTTTTCTGCTTGAGTAATTAAAAAGGCAAATTCATTTTTAGCAATACGTGCAATTATACTGTCTGTTACTTTAGGTAACTCTGTTTTCATCGCCTTTGATAATAATTTAATTACATCATCACGCCCTTGATACCCATATTTACTTTGAATTTCCTCAAGAAAATCCAAGTTAATTAACATTAACCCACCAATACCAGGCTCTTGTAACCATGACTTCACGTTTGCTGAAAAATATTGTCTGTTAGGTAACTCAGAAACATCATCAACCAAGCTATCTTTTTTTAAGCTATCTACTTCATTATCTAAGGTAGAGAATATTTGTTTTAACTGTCCTGACATTACATTCATTGCTTCAACAACATCAGTCAACTCTGACGTTGAAGGTAAAGGAATTTCATTATCAAATTTACGCTGAGAAATCTCTCTAGCTTGCGTCGCAATATTATGCAGCGGCTGTAAAATACGTTTAAGTCTAAACCTCAGAGTAAACACAGCAATAATAAATAATAATGACAGTATCATTAAAGTGTTATTCATTATTCTCCAAAGCTCTTGATAACCCAAAGCAGGATGACCTTCAATTTCTAAGTTGGCTAATTGTAACCAACCCGAAGTAATCAAGCGTGTTTCAGTTTGAGGCTTAAATAAGCCTAAGTTGATAAACCATTGAGGCACACCTTTAATAACTACGGAGTTTTCCCATACTTGACTTTTATCATCCGCAAGCCAAGTCAGTGTCACTTTACGATAAAAGCCACCTTCAAAGACCACATTCACCAATGTTTCTGCAGTAATTAAATCCCCTGACTCTACCTGTGGCTTTAACATTAGACTTAACGATGTTGCTGTATTACTTAAATCTGATGCCATCTGCTTACTCATAAAATCACGTACTTGAGTAAATTGAAAATAAACAATAATAGTCATCACTAAAAGAAACAACCCAAACAGTGATGAATTAATTTTTTTAAATAAAGTCAATTTTAAAACTCCGTCTTTAGTAAAGGTTGTTTAAGCTGTGTATTAGTTATGCGTTGGCGTAAATCGTTCCACAACTTTAATTTAGATGACTTTCCACTTAATATACCACGCCCTTTTTCCTTATTTAACCATAATTGAGTCGCATTAAAGCTGAATATAGGAACTAAATCATTGCGTGCATTTGCTTTTTTTATCACACCATCAATATTATCTAAAATCAAAGGGACAGAACTAGGTGTTTCATAATAAGCTAACACCATGTGATATTGATTTAAAGTCAATGCCTTAACCATAGTAATTCGTAGCTTTTCATTATCAATTCCTAATTCTAATAACGTAAAATATTTTGCAATGGAATAGTCTTCACAATCTCCGGCATTTGCACCAATAAACTCTATTGGTGTTGCCCAATAGTTGCTTTGTCCCCATAACCTTTTATCATCAATAAACTGAAATGTATTAAAAAACTGGTTAACTCTACGAAGTTTATCTTGATTAGAAAGACTTCCTTTAGGGTTCATTAACTTAAACCAAGCTTGCCCTCTTTTTTTAGCCCGCTCACCATAACTTTCTAATAAGTCATTTAATATTTTTTTTTCATTTAGTGGTAATGTGGTTTGTGCAAAAAGTGTTGAAAACAACAATAAACTCAATAAAGCAGCCTTAATAGTTTTATTAACGAACAAACTAAAAAAAACAGTTTTTTTTAAGCTAATCATAAATCATTACTTAAGTTCATTAACGCTATAAATAGTCCATTTCATTTCTTCAATTTTTTTTGCATAAGTAAACGCGATACTTGTACGACGATTACTTTGATGCGCTTCATCATTGTCACCTAAATTTATTATGCTCTGAGAGCCGTAACCAATAGTGCTAATTCTCTGCTCAGCAATATTAAACCGTTCAATTAAAATATCTGCAACTTCATTGGCTCTATTCAACGATAATTTTTGATTATATGCTTGAGTACCAACTTGACTAGAGTGACCTTCAATCAGAATTTTGACGTCGCTTTGCTGTTTCAGAATATCTGCTAACTTTTGAATACTTACATAGTCTTGTGCCGGTACAATATAAGAATCATGTTCAAAATGTAAAACTAGAGAATATGGTTCTGTAAATTTTTGGTAACTTTGACAGCCATTATTGTCAATTAATGCTCCTAAAACGGTATTGTTACAGTTTTCACGTTCATCAATCACGCCGTCAAAATCAAAGTCGTTCAAGTTATTCGTTTGTACAACAGCACTATCAAAATCAACTATTTGACGATCTGCACAAGCAGTCACAAGAAGAACCACAAAAAAAGCTAATAAACAGTTCATATTATTCATCGAAAGCTCCTTGTGTATATTTATGTTCGCCCTTCCATGTATCAGAAAGTGTAATGCGTAAAGATTTAAGTAATTGCCCTGTAGCATTTAATAAACGGTACTGTGCAACCACTTGATCTAGTTCTGCATTTAAATAGTCTTGTCGAGCTTGTAATAACTCATTTGAGGTATCTAACAAATCAAGAAGGCTTCGTTGACCTAAATTAAATTGTTCTAAATAGGCAAGGTGTGTATCGCTTGACGTCGTTACATGAAGCTTAATATATTTTTTTTGTAAATTTAATAACTCATAAGCATTCCAAGAAAATGTATAACCTTCTTGCACTTGTCTACTAGCACTATAATTAACTCCTTGGGCTTCGATAATATTGTATGCCGCGCCCCTTTCTCTAGAAACATCTCGACCACCCGAATACAAGTTGTATCTTACGCGTAACATTACACTTGCATCATTACGATGACCTCCAACATTATTACCAAACTGACTAAAACCATTTTCTCCTGCCAAGTTATTATCGGCATTGGCGTCTATTTCTAATGTTATTTTAGGTGCATAACTGGCCTTAGTTACTTTTTTAAATGCTTGTGCTGCTTTAATATTTTGTTGTGCTGAATAAATAACCGGGTGATTTTCGAGCGCAAAATCAAGCCCTACGACTTTATCTTTTGGCAACATATTAGCATCAGGAACAGGTGTAACTAGTTCTTTAGGTTGAATATTAGTTAAACGAATAAATTGAGCCTTTGCATCAAGTGCATTATTACGCGCCGCAATAAAATTTGATTGCGATTTTGCTAAACGGCCAGATACTTGAGATAAGTCGGCAACACTACCTAAACCAGAATCGGTGCGCTCTTTTATTTGAGCATGAATTTCTTCATGAAAGGTAATATCTTTTTGAGCTAAATCAATCAGACTTTCAGTTTTTATTACATTTAAGTAGCTTGAAGCAATTTGTAGTGCTAAATCTTCAGCTGTTGCTATTAAAGTCCATTGTTCTGCACTTGCTTCAAACTTAGTCCGCTTAACTTCATTTTTAGTTAACGACCCTCCAAATAAAGGTTGAGTAAAGTTAATACCAAACTCACCTCTTTTTAATTCAGTTTCACTGTCTTCTTGAGCTGTTGCATTTCTTCGATTTGAGGGGGTATCGGTATACTCATAACCGTAACCTGCGTTAACATCAATTGTTGGTAAGTAACCTGCAGACGCTTGCTTTACTTCTTCTTCTTTTGTTTTGAAACGTGCGTATGATTGACGAATTTCAGGATGTGAATCAAAAGCGGTGGCTACAACTTCTTCTAAACTTTGTGCATTTGTATTAAAGACCCATGCAAATGAAAAATAAAACCCCACAATTATTAATTTATTTTTATTGTTATACTTCATAAATACTTCCACTATCGTTTAATTTAACGAGTTACCTTTCTCTTAATGCTGTCTGATTTGCTCTTAATATTGGGTTTAAAATATACTCTAATATTGTTTTCTTTCCTGTAATCACATCAACCTGAGTTAACATACCCGGTATTATAGGCATTTTAACATTATTTTTATTAATAATACTTGATGCATCAGTTCTAACACGAATTAAATAAAAACTATTACCATCATCATCTTGCGTAGTATCAGCGCTTATATGTTCTACTTTACCAGCTAATCCACCATAACGGGTAAAGTCATACGCTGTAATTTTTACAATAGCAGGTAATCCGGGGTAGATAAAACCAATATCTTGAGGCTTTATCTTAGCTTCCACTAATAATTTATCTTCTGTCGGCACTATTTCAGCAATCGTTTCACCTGGTTTAACAACACCGCCTAAGGTATTAATATGTATTGTTTTTACAGTACCAACAACTGGTGAGAGTATTTTAGCCTTCGTCACTTTATCTTGTACACCAACTTGAGCTTCGTTTATACGTGATAACTGGTTTTGAAGTTCATTAAGTTCAGCTCTTGTTTTAGTTCTATATGCTAAAATAGTTTCTCTGCGGTTCAGTATTGATTCTTGTAAAGCTGATTTCAATTTAGGTTTTAACAATGTCAATGAACTCAGCTCCCCTTTTAATTCGTTAACACTGCGCTCTAATTGGTATAGTTCAATTTTAGAAACAATATTTCGCGCTGCTAATGGCTTCGTAACATCTAACTCTTTGACAGCAAGCTTATAACTAACTTCTAATGTATTAATTTTAGAGGTAAGTTCAGTAATTTCTTGTTCTTTTTGTTGAATTTGTTGACCTTGTATTTCAACTTGGTTAATTAAATTATCAAGTTTTTCTGAATATTCATCACGCTGCCTTTCAACCATTAATGTAGAGTTTGATTCTAGATCTTGAGGATAAGACGGTAACTTTTTATTAATTTGAATCTGACGCTGCCACTGCTCATTATTATTGCCAATCAAAATGCTTGTTAGCTCAGCCCTGAGTCTAATAACATTTGCTCTTAAACTACTAACCTCTTGCTTTTGTTCAGCAAAGTTTGACATAAACCTAGTATCATCAATTCGAGCTATTGGTTGACCTTGCGTAACTTGCATACCTTCTTCTATAAATAAGTCTTGCAACACCCCTCCATCTAAACTTTGTATCACTTGTACTTTTGTCGACGGAATTATCTTTCCTTCTCCAGAAGTTACTTGTACTAATGATGAAAAATACGACCAAATAAAAAAACACGCGACGAAAGCCGCTAGAGCCCATATTGTTAAACGATGTAAGCTAGGTACTTCTGTTAACATAGCGCCATATACATCATCAGCCATATCTAAATCTTTTTGGCTAATTTTCATGAGCTTGCCTCTTTATTGAGTTTACCCGACTTTAATTGAGCTAATACACTTTCTTTAGGCCCATCAATTAATAACTGACCACTATCTAACACAATAATTCGATCAACCATTTTAAGTAAATCCATTTTATGTGTTATTAACAATAATGTTTTATCTTGAGATGTTGTATTAATTGCTTTTATAAACTGCTTTTCAGCTCTAGCATCTAAACTTGCAGTAGGTTCATCAAATAAAAGAATTTGGGGGTCGTTTAATATGGCTCGAGCTAACGCAATAGATTGTCTTTGACCTCGTGATAGTGCATTACCATTTTCACCAACTTGTTGATCTAAGCCTTGCGTTTCATTATTAGTAAAAGCATTAACTCCTGATAGCCTTACAGCTCTAAGTAATTGATATTCAGTTACTTGTCTTGTACCAAATAAAATATTGTCACGAATTGTGCCATGAAATAAAGTAATATCTTGAGGTACATAACCAATATTCCTTCGTAAATCACTTGGATGTATTTGATGATGATTCAAACCATCAAACTGTATAACACCCTCACTTGGCTGGTAAAGGCCTAAAAGTAATTTAGCTAACGTTGTTTTCCCAGAGCCATTGTGGCCAACAATAGCAATTCGCTCACCTTGCTTAATATTAAGAGACATTTCAAATAATGAAGTTTTTTCTGCATTAGGATACTTAAAACGAATACGCTCGGCATTTATATTGCCAGACAACGATGTTTTACTGATCAAGTGCGCTTTATCTTCAAACTCACCTTCAAACGCCATTAAAGCATCTAACTGCCTTAACGCACTGATGGTTTGATTAGAGCGCAACATTAGTCCTGCTAACTTGGCAATAGGTGAAATAGCCCTACTAGCTAACATAACAGCAGCGATGATTCCGCCCATAGAAATAATATTGTCTGATACACGATAAACACCTAATACAACTACTCCAACAACAGAGGCTTGTACAATAAAGCTTGAAAAGTTAAGTACCGAATTACTAATAACTTTAGACTTTAATAACCAACTTGCTGAATGCCCTACCATTTGTTGCCATGAATTCTGAACAATACCTTCGGCACCATTCGCTTTTATTGATTCAAGCGAACTCAAACACTCTATTAAGTGTCCGTGTCGTAAACTTGAGTACTTACTTCCTTCTTCAATCGCTTGTTTCAACTTTGTTTGCTTAAGTAAAGTAACCGATATAATTAAGACTGAAGCTAATATAGGAAATAAAACTAAATCACCAGCGACAAGCCAAATGCAAAACATAAATAACAAAGCAAATGGTAAATCAACCAACGCTGTAATAGTTGCTGATGATAAAAAATCCCTTACGCTATCAAACTCACTTAATTGTTTAGCAACACCACCCACACTAGCAGCTCGTTTTTCTAAAGGAATACCTATCACTTTTGCAAAAAGTTTTGAAGATATTTCAATGTCTATTTTCTTTCCTGCTACGTCAATTAAATATGAACGTAACTGCTTTAAAATAAAATCAAATATATACGCTATAAAAGCACCAATAGCTAAAACCCATAACGATTCAAAAGCTAAATTAGGAATAACTTTATCGTAAACATTCATAACAAATAAAGGCATTACTAAAGCAAAAATATTAATAATGACAGAAGCGATGATTACATCTCTGTATATTGGCGATACATTTTTAACTTTTTGCCATAACCAATGTTCATCAAAGTTATTAATATGAACGTCAAAGTTTTTATCACCTCGATATTGCTGCTTGATTAAAAAACAATAACCAAGAT
>JALZUE010000113.1 GCA_023301705.1 Alteromonadaceae bacterium
CCATAAGGGTAAGTCCATCAACGAGCGTCAGACAAAAATCATCAATCGCTTATTGGGGACTTTTGAAGGGCATTTAACGTCATCAAAGTGGGCAAAGCTGATGAAATGTTCTCAAGATACAGCCCTGCGTGACATAAACGATCTTGTCGAGAAGGGCGTGCTTGAGAAAGGTCAATCCAGTGGACGCAGCACACACTATGTTTTAAGGTCTATTGCAGCCTCGCAAACGCAGTAGTGAGCTTTGTCACGTTAAGACACATCGACGCGCGCAATATTATTTAGGCCGTATTTTGAAACATAAAAAAACCTGCCAAAATGACAGGGTTTAAATAAATGGGTTTAAGCCTTATGCTAGTTTGATAGCTATAAGTCCGATAATAATCGCAAATGTGCCTATGGACGCTAATATCAAAACACCAATCATTTATTTTCTCCGTTGAAGGTAAGAGGGTAAACAAAATTAGGACAATTGCAAGCATTCCAGTGATGCCCTCTTAGGTAAACCTATGGGGGAGGGCTCCTAATTTGACATATAGTTGAATGACGGCCCTATGTTAAAACATAGGGCCAGTAGGCCGAAACTGGCTAATGTTCTCTGGCCATTTGTCTAACGTCAGCGCCCAGTGGCACAGATTTAGGTCTGGGCTAAGAGAGACTTTTCGCTCATCTTGTATCTCATGGAGAGAAAGATGAGACAGAGTAAACAAACGTCAGGCGAGCGTATCGTCAAAGACATCAAACGTAAAACCCGGAAGCAGTATTCTGCCGAGGAGAAGATCCGTATTGTACTGGTTATGGCGAAGACGGGCTTGTTGACCGTGCGTCTCACCCTGGCCGTGTGTGGAACAAAATTCCTAACAATATTCGTACAGATGTACTGGAGATGGCTCTTGATATACCCGAGTTGTCCCCGCGTGAGCTGGCTGTGCGGTTTACTGATACCAAAGGCTACTTTGTCTCAGAAAGTTCAGTATACCGCCTCCTGAAGGCTCATGATCTGATATCTAGCCCTGCTTTTATCGTGATGAAAGCGGCCAGTGAGTTCCGAGAAAAACGACTGCTATAAACCAGATGTGGCAAACCGATTTCACGTACTTCAAAATTATCGGTTGGGGCTGGGTTTATCTATCGACGGTACTTGATGACTTCTCTCGTTATATCATCAGCTGGAAGCTGTGCACCACAATGAAGACGTCTGACGTGACAGACGCCCTTCTTTGCTAGTGCTTGATGAAGGTACTGCTAACTTGGATTCTAACACGGAAAAAAAGATAGTTGATGCTATTCATAATTTAGAAGAGTGTACGCGTATTGCGATTGCTCATAGGCCATATTTCCTGAAAAAATCTGATTATATTATTACAATTCAGGACGGTAAAAAAGTTAGTTAATTAGGTTCGAAAATTAATTTTGAATCGTAACTCTTTCCTAAAAACTTATCCGATAAAATTATGTACTTTTTACGAGCATGTATAAGATCATCTTCATTTAACTTCAATTCTAAAAAACTTTGCCATTCTTTCGTAATTTTTTTTTGTGAAGAACTTCCTACACTATCTGCTAGGTAATACCAACTTAACCCATCAATAGAATTATCTTCTGAATACAAGTAAGCGAGCGTTAATAGATGGTTGAAATCCTTGGTTTTGGCGCACAATTTATAATATTCAAGGGCCTTCTCTCGTGATATACTTATACCACTACCTCGGTGATATGAATCAGCAACTAAACATATAGCTTGTAAATGCTCTAATTCAGCTGCTTTACTGAAATATATAAATGCTTTTTCTAAATTTACATTTTTCTTGATACCATCTGTGAATGATAGTCCTTTATTGTAATAGTTATTTGCCACGTTGGTGGAACAACTTACATTCGTCATAATTGAAAAGATCAATAATAAATTTTTCAGATGAGCCAATATTTTATCCGTAATGTTCTAAATCATTTTATTGTGCGTGTTGGAAATTTTCCCACTTCACCATTACTATAGGTAGAAATAAATTTATAACTGCCTGGTTGCAAAATTAGTTCTATCTTTTCTCCATTTTTGAAAAATATTCTGTCAGCTATTCTATTGTCTTTTAAGCTAGTCGCCTCAATGATTACACTTTCGAAATTATCTTTCACAAACTCATTCGTTGATATCCTCCGATATGAAAAAAGGTCGAGCCATACAGGTCTTTTATTTCTTAATACTTCTTCCATTGAGTGAACATTGATATCGACTCCATCTTTATTGCTAGTGCTGGAGTACATCCAGCCTTTATCTTGTGAATCGGTTGTGCAGTTAATTTGTGAAATAGTTAGTGGATTGATGCCATAAGAATTTTTTAAGACCGAAGCTAACCAAAAATTGCCGAATTCATCAACTTCTTCTTTGACATGTGCATACCCAACGTGAAGCACAACCTTATTACGATTATCCTTTAATGCCCTGTCCCACAAGTTTTTAGCTTGTCCTTCTTCTCTAATTCTTATTCGCTCTCCTACCGATAAATTATTCTCTACCGAACCTTTTGGACTTAAATATTCATATGGGATTAGCTGAAAATTCAATTCATGTGCTTTACTAATCAGGCGTGAAAATGTTGGTTCCTTCGAATAGAATCCTTTTGCCCCCATTGCGCCTTGTAAACTAATTGCCTCATTCCATTGCTCTATGTTCATATCACCTAATGAAAAAGTTTCTGCGGCATATACGTTAAACCCTTGATCAGCTAAATGTGGTAATAATTGTAGAATGAATTCACGATGTTGTGGACTGTCATGTGCCTCATTAATTATAATCAAACGTGAATCTAAAGCCTCTAAAACTACTTTTTCTATAGCATTTGGCTTAATATTTGTTTGTTTGGGGCAAAGCTTTTGATGTTTCCATTTTCCCTGAGAATACTCTATTTTATCTCTGCCAATCGCGGGAACAAAATGCTTGTTTATGCCATAAGTATCTTCTTCCGTAGATATCAACTCAAGCATAGAATGGAAATTTCCTGCTTCATATGCTCCGTGAGCACTATCAAATTTTGAAATACCTTTGGGTAGCGTAGCCACATGGGCGTTATGTGTATCAGTCGAAATATTGTTCCCGCATCCAGTTGTAAATAGGCTGCATGCCAACAAACTTAGAAAAATTCCTTTCACTAAAACCTCCAATTAAAATGTTAGATATTTAGTATAATAAAATACACGAATTAATAGTATAAGAAACGGATTGCATGTTTCTTTAAGTTGCATTACAACTTTAAGAGGCGAAACAATATTGTTTTGCGCTTATATACCTAGTGCTGGTCTTCGTTAGCGGCGCGCGTTGTCCAAATACCGTCGGCTACCATCCACTTGCGCAGCGTCTCGCGGCTTACAGTGATAGCGTGCCGCTCAGCCAAATACTCAGCCGCTAATGTTGGACCAAAGTCGCTGTAATGCTCACGGACGATGGCACAAACCTGCATTTGAAGCGTCTCAGAAATTTTAGAGTTGGACGGTCGACCGCGACGACGAGAGACGAGGGCAGTTGCCCCGTCTTGTCTGTATGCATTGACCAAACGGCTTAGATGTCCTCGCGACAAGCCCATTTGGCCTAATGGCAACAATCGTGTCAAATATGGCCAAAATTAAGAATAAAGAGGGAACAAATAATTCATCTGAGTTAGATCAAACTGTCGCCTTAGGCCGTGTCTCAGCAAAGTTAAATCAAGACAGTTTGTGCAAAGCTAAAAGCTGACACTTTCGTCTAATCTCTCAGGGGAGCGCGATAGGGGCTGACCGAAGAGT
>JALZUE010000114.1 GCA_023301705.1 Alteromonadaceae bacterium
AAAAAAAAAACAAACATCCCAGCAACAAACAGAAGATGGCCGCGTACCACGCGGTCGAGCCTCGGGCGGCTGGGGCACAGGCCAAGACCTCGCCGGATTATTGTGTTCGAAGGGTGACTGAAGCCAATCGTTGCGGTTTACCGCAACCGCAGTTTCTGCGTTTGGTCGTAGCGGAACATTGCCGCTTTATAGTATATAGGGCACGGTTTTTTTGGTGGTGAAATTGGTTTCTTAGCCTCAGTTGCTTATGATAATAGCTCAAAATTCAGTGAGCGCTTTACTAGTGTATTAAGCCAAAATTTTACAGATAATTGTGACACTGAATCTTTTACTTCAGAGCAAATAGCGAATACCTGTTTTGATCGCAGTACAGACATTGAAACAACAACGGTATCAGAACGTTTAACAGCATTACTTAATGTGAGTTACAAGTTAAAAAACCACGAAGTTAAAGTATTAAATATTTATTTAGAAGATGTTGAAGACGAAACAGAAATCAACATTGCACAAACATTCGGCTCTTCAGAAAGTACTATTTTCGGAAATGGTGAAGCTACACGTACGCATGAAATTGAATATGAAGAGCGCACACTTGAAGTTACACAACTTATTGGTAAACATACCTTTTTAGATTTTTATGGTTTAGGGTTTGATTGGCAATATACAGAGTCTGAAGCGAATACTGAAATTCCTACCAGTGTTAATTATGTGTTTAATGATTTTTATGACAGTGATGGCAATTACTTATCGTCTGAAATAACAGGTGATGATAATCGTGTTATTTTTGAATTTGTAGATTTGCAAGATAATGTGAATTCATCAAGTGGTAACTTCACACTACCGTTTTATTTATCAAATGTTGAAATTGAACTAACCGCAGGTTACGACTTTTCAGACCGAGGCAGAGTTTACACTACATCAAGCTTTGCGATTAACAATGAAAGTAATCAAGCTATCGAACTTAGTACGTCTGAATCTGAAATACTAGATTTAACAGGCTTTTTAAGCGATGAATTTATTGATAACAATAATGTTTTAGTTAACTTTAATGAGCCTTCGGCACCTGATGCCGATGACTATTTAGCCGCGCAAAAAATTGATGCAGGCTATGCCGCTTTTGATGTTATTTATAAAGGTCAATTTCGCTTAAGTGGTGGTTTACGCTATGAAAGCTTTAAACAGGTCACTATTGCCACATCAAGCTTAATTTTTGATGCTGGCGATTTAAATGATTTATTTGATCCTGATATTATTCAAGATGGCACTATCAATGAAAGTGACACTTATGGCGCTTTAGCGTTTACCTATATTGGTGGTGAAAATTATCAAATACGCCTTAGTTATGGTGAAACAGTTGTTCGTCCTGATTTACGTGAGCTGGTGCCTGTTGCTTATATTGATCCGCTGACCGACCTTCGTACTATTGGCCGTGCAGGCTTAGAAACTAGTGACATTAAAAACTATGATGCACGTTTTGAGTATTATGCAGGCAATGGTAATAACTACTCGGTTGGTGTTTTTTATAAAAACATTAATGCACCTATTGAAAGTACCTTAACGATTGGTGACGGTGAGTTTACGCAAAGTTTTGTTAATGGTGATGTAGCAACCCTAATTGGTGTTGAATTTGAATGGTTACAAGATTTAACCTTTATTAATGATGGGTTATTTACTTCGGGTAACATCACATTAAGTGATTCAGAATCTACTATTGATCCTGGTACTGGCGGAACACTAACTAACTTTGAAAGACGTTTAAGCGGTCATTCAGAATACGTAGTGAACTTACAGTTAAACTATGATTCGGCTAATGGCAAGCATAGCTCTTCATTAGTGTATAACGTGTTTGGTGAGCGAATTGTTGCCTCAGGTGTGTCGGGTATTGAAGATGCATTTGAACAACCGTTTCACTCATTAGATGCTGTCTATACTTACTACCCTGATTTTAACTCTAAAATAAAATTTAAAGTTAAAAATCTACTTGCTGAAGAGCAAGAAGTAACACAATCAGACATTGTAGTACGTACGAGAGAAGTTGGTACTATTTTCAGTGTTTCATACCAATACGACTTTTAATATTGCATGTACACTTGATCATTTATTATAAACAATTAAGGCCGTTTATTTATTCCGTTTAAATGCTCTGTTTAAACACTATGGCCTTTTTACTTGCTCTTAAAGCATTGATAATGTTTTTATGTTATCAATGCTTTTTATCTATTTATCTCTTCTGTTTTATCTTTTATTAAGTTTATAACTTTATGATTATTAATGATTTTATCTTTGTAATAAATCATACATATTAATGAAACTTGTTTGTCACATTTCCTCTATAAACTTCGTATCAATATTATTTAGTTACTTAATGCTGTTATTGCATTAATTATTTTAACATCTTAAGCACCTACGTTTTTGCTTAAGTAAAAGGGTATTTATATGAATTTGTCTAAACTCGCATGCATCACCATGTTGTGCAGCGCAAGTGTCGTGTCACTTTCTTCTTTTGCACAAAATGCACAACTAGAAGATGTTGTGAAAGCCGGAGAAAAAATTAATGAGTCGGCTAGTCAATCACAAGAAAAAATTAACGGTTTTAGTGACGTTATTGTTAGTAAAGTTCAAGAGTTTAAAACCGTTAATAAAGAGGTTGACGGCTTAAATATTTATAACGGTCAGCTAAAAAAACAAATTGATAATCAGCTAGCTGAACTGTCAGCCTTATCAAGCTCTATTGAGCAAGTGAGCATTATTGAACGCCAAATATCACCATTAATGGCGCGTATGATCACAACATTAGAGCAGTTTGTTGCATTAGATGTTCCATTTTTAGCAGAAGAGCGTAGCAACCGTATTAGTAGCTTATACAGCATGCTAGAACGCGCTGATATTGCTGTTTCTGAAAAGTTTCGTCGTGTACTTGAAGCTTATCAAGTTGAAGTTGATTACGGCCGAACTATTGAAGCATATACAGGTTTACTTGAGGTTGACGGTAGCGAGCAAAATGTAGACTTTTTACGCATTGGTCGTGTGAGTTTTATTTACCAAACTCGTGGCGGTTCATCAGCAGGTTTATGGGACACAGAAACCAAAACATGGACACAATTACCAGCTAGTTACCGAAGCGATATTAACAAAGGTTTACGTATAGCACGCAAACAACTTGCCCCAGATTTAGTGGTTATACCATTAAATATTGCCGACGCTAGTAAATAATTAGGAACACATCATGAAATTTTCTTTATCAACATTATTTACTGCAACGGTTGCAGTATTATCAATTAGCGCTGCAACAAGTGTAATGGCAGAGCAAAGCAAAGCGGCAAATTTAGATGACTTATTAACAAAGTTAGCTAATGGTCAACTGTCGCAAACAGCACAAAATAAAGCGCGTGAAAGCGACTTTTTAACCCGTGTAAATGAGCAAGATCAATTACTGAAAAGTGCTTACCAAACACGTGATAATAGCATTAAGTTAAGTGCGCAATTAGAAAATAACTTCCAAGAAAATGAAACGTTATTAGCAAATAAAACAGAAGCGCTTGATAAGCGTTTAGGTGAATTAAAAGAATTATTTGGTGTTCTTCAGCAAGTCGCTGGCGATACTAAAAGTAAGTTTCAAAACTCGGTTATTTCGGCACAAATTCCAGGTCGTGAAGTATTCTTAGATGAGTTTGCTCAGTCAATGGGATCATCATCTAAGTTAGCGTCAATTGATGAAATTGAACGAATTTGGTATGAACTTCAGCGTGAAATGACAGAAAGTGCCAAAGTCGTTAAGTTCACAACAGATATTGTATTAGCTGACGGTAAAAAGCAGCAAACAGAAGTTACACGTGTTGGTAACTTTAACTTAGTAGCAAATAATAAGTACTTAGAATACATCAGTGAAACCAACAGCATTGCTGAATTAATTCGTCAGCCTTCTAGCCGTTATTTAGAGACAGCGAAACAGTTAACTGTAGGTGCTGATAAGCAAATACCATTTGCTTTAGATCCTACTGGTGGTTCTATCATTAGCTTATTAGTGCAAGCACCTGATACTAAAGAGCGTATCGATCAAGGTGGTACTGTAGGTTACATTATTTTAGCGATTGGTTTAGTTGGATTATTAATTGCGATTGAGCGTTTCATTAGCTTATTTTTAATTGGCGCTAAAGTGAATAGACAATTAAAAACAGACAAAGCATTAAACGATAATCCGTTAGGTCGCGTGTTAATTGTGAAAGAAAAATACCCAAATGCTGACACTGAAACATTAGAGTTAAAACTTTCAGAATCAATATTGCGTGAAGTACCTAAGTTAACCAGTCGATTAACAATGATAAAAATCATTTCGGTTGTTGCGCCATTAATTGGTTTACTAGGTACGGTTACGGGCATGATCAATACCTTCCAAGCGATTACATTATTTGGTACCGGTGACCCGAAATTAATGGCTGGTGGTATATCACAAGCACTTGTTACAACCGTATTAGGTTTAGTTGTGGCAATACCTATGGTGTTTATTTCTACCATGTTAAATACACGTAGCCGCAGCATCATCAATATACTTCAACAGCAAAGTGCTGGCATTGTTGCTGAGCGTTCTGAAAAAGGAGCATAAACCATGATTTTGTTCATCGAATTGATGAATACCATCCGTGAGTTTATGGACACTGGCGGTCAGGTACTGACCGTTATTGCCTTTGTTATTTGCTTAATGTGGTTATTAATTTTTGAACGTATTGCCTTTATTTTATTTGGCTACCGTTCAATTAGAAAAGCAACGTTAACACAATGGCTTGCACGTTCTGAACGTACGTCATGGAATTCAGTGCAAATACGAGAAGCCTATGTTTCTCGTTGCTCGGCACAGTTAAACCAAAACATTACATTAATTCAAAGCTTAGTTGTGTTGTGTCCGTTACTTGGGTTAATGGGAACAGTAACAGGCATGATTGAAGTATTTGATGTTATGGCTATTTCAGGTAGTGGTAATGCACGCTCAATGGCGTCAGGCGTATCAAAAGCAACCATACCAACAATGGCTGGCATGGTAGCGTCGTTATCAGGTGTTTTTATGGTGACGTGGTTTCAACGCAATGCCAAACGTCAAACGGAATTATTAGAAGACAAATTAGTGATGGGCGAATAAGCCCGCACTATTTTACCAATAGCAAACGTTAAGGGTTAAACATGAGATCGCAATTATCAAAAGTATTGCAAGAGCAAGAAGAAGCAGAAGAAATTAATATGACACCCATGCTTGATGTGGTTTTTATTCTGCTTATTTTCTTTATTGTAACGGCTTCATTTGTGAAAGAGGCGGGCATTGAAGTTAACCGCCCAGAAGCTGCAACAGCAGTTAAAAAAGAACGCGCTAACATTCTTGTTGCTATTAGTGACAAAGGCGAAATTTGGATCAATAAACGCCGTGTTGATGTACGTACAGTACAAGCAAATATTGAACGTTTAAAAGCTGAAAATCCGCAGGGTACCGTAGTGATTCAAGCAGACAAAAAAGCAACAACTGACGTGCTAATTAAAGTGATGGATTCTGCAAGAGCTGCTGGCGTGTATGATGTATCAATTGCCGCTGATGAGGCTTAATAAATGAATGCAATGAAGTACGCCATTAATCGATACATATTAGGGCTAGGTCTTGCTGTTCTCATGACTATAGCGCTTTTATGGGGTATGCAAACACTAATTGCTGGTGGTAATGAGGTGTTATCTGAAGCACCTAAAGGTAATGTTTTAGACTTTATTCGTTTGAAAAAAGAAGAAACCGTTCAGAAAAAAGAACGTAAACCTAAAAAGCCGCCTAAACCAGAAACGCCACCGCCGCCAGCACAGCAACCACAAATAACGAACAG
>JALZUE010000115.1 GCA_023301705.1 Alteromonadaceae bacterium
ATTTACACTATTACTGCTCAGTGGCTGTGAAACGTATCGTATATATTATGGTGATACAAAAACAAGCATAAATGAAAATAAACGTATTTATCGACTAGATTTAAGTTTTCAATCATTGACAGAATTGCCTGCTGAAATAGAAAGTAAAACAAAATTACGCCGATTAGATTTAAGCGGTAACCCAGATTTAAATTTATCTCATGCTCTCACAACAGTATGCGCATTACCTAAGCTTAAAGTATTAATATTAAATCAGTTACAGCTTGAAACATTGCCGCAATCTATTCAAAAATGTACATCATTAATTCAGCTATCATTATCACATAACCCTTTGATAAATACTGAACAAGTAATTGAAACTATCTTGCCTTTAAACATTAGCTTTATTGATTTTTCTCATAACCAACTAACTCGTTTACCACCAAACTTAAGCAAGCTTACCAAACTACAAGATTTAAAATTAAGTAATAACACTATTTCAAATAGCACTTCATATAAAGTACTCGGGCAACTTCCTAATTTACGCTCATTATGGATTGATCAAAATCAATTAACATATTTACCTAATGAGATTGGCTTATTATCAACAGTCAATTATTTATACTTAGACAATAATTTGCTAACAACATTACCGAAAAGCATACAGCTATTGCCTAATTTAGCGACATTATGGTTAGGGCATAATTGCTTTAAAGAAATACCTCCAACATTAAGTAAAACCAATGCTTATATGGTGTTATTAAATAATAATGAAATAGACGATATTGGTAAAACCTTTAAAAAAGAACCTTTTAAATTGAAAGGAATTGTACTTGATTACAACTTTTTAAGTGCTGAACAAACAAGAGAATCAGCTAAAATATTCAGAGATACATTTATATACTCTGATAGTAATCAAAAGATGAGAGGTATAAAAACTAAATGCAGAGAGAAAACGGTTAATGATTATTCATAATGACTGAACATCGCTTATGAATAATCATTTAAATTAAAGGAACTTAGTTCTAAAAACCTAAAATGGTCTTACAATAGCAATACCGAATACAGTTGCTGTTTCACCATCAATGAAGTCAAATGCTAGTGTAGGTGCAACACCAAAGTCACCTACATGAAAATCATAACTAAAAGAAGCGCGTACTAAATCTTCTTTGCGATCGTTATCAGTATCGATTCTGTCTTGACCAACGCCTACACCAATACGTAAATTTTTCCATGGATGAACGTATAATGCAGCAATTGCAAGATCAACGCCGTCGCCGTCATGTCCATTATCGGTTCTTTCATATACTAAACCAGCACCCCATTGTTTTGAGAATTTATATTCATACTCAATACCATAAGTAAAATCGCTATCTCCGTCAAAGTTTGTAAAACCAAGAAAAATACCAGGTATATGCTTAACTTCTTTATCACTTGCCGCAATTACAGGAGATGTTGCTAGGGCGGTAAAAACAGCTGCGGCTAAAAGAGTTTTAATTTTCATTCATTAAATCCTTAAGATAACTTCATAAATTTTTATTTAATATACAATGAGCATAGTGTAAAAATTTAAAAGTGCCTTAATAACTAAAATAAAATTGTATTTTTTATAGACGCAACTTAAGAGAAGTAGAATATAAAGTTTCATTACACATTGATAGCTCCATTAGGTATAATCGCGCGCAATAGATTTATAGCCTACAGGGCAAAGCTAAGGAATTACGTATACTTACTGCAAATAATATTACTCAACAATTTGGTGCAAAACCTTTATTCGAAAACATTTCTCAAAAGTTTGGTGGTGGTAATCGCTACGGCTTAATTGGTGCAAATGGTTGTGGTAAGTCGACCTTTATGAAAATTTTAGGTGATGATTTAGAACCATCATCTGGCAATATTAATTTAGATACAAACGAGCGTATTGGTAAGCTTCGTCAAGATCAATTTGGTTTTGAAGAATATAGCGTTATTGATACGGTTATTATTGGTCACACTGAATTGTGGGCAGTAAAAGAAGAACGTGACCGTATCTATGCTTTACCCGAAATGAGCGAAGCAGACGGCATGCGCGTTGGTGATTTAGAATCACAATATGCAGAAATGGATGGTTACAGTGCAGAAAGCCGCGCTGGAGAATTATTAATGGGTGTTGGTATTCCTGTTGACCAACATTACGGGTTAATGAGTGATATTGCTCCTGGCTGGAAGTTACGAGTATTACTTGCTCAAGCACTATTTTCTGATCCTGATATTTTATTACTTGATGAACCTACCAACAACCTTGATATTCATACCATTCAATGGCTAGAAGAAACGTTAAACGAACGTGATTCAACCATGATAATTATTTCGCATGACAGACACTTTTTAAATAGTGTTTGTACTCACATGGCTGATTTAGATTACGGTGAACTTCGCGTACACCCTGGTAATTACGATGAATACATGTTGGCATCAACACAAGCCCGTGCACAATTGCTGGCTGATAATGCTAAAAAGAAAGCACAAATAGGTGAACTACAGGCCTTTGTTGCGCGTTTCTCTGCAAATGCTTCGAAAGCAAAACAAGCAACATCACGTGCTAAGCAAATAGACAAAATTCAACTAGCTGACGTGAAAGCGTCAAGCCGTGTTAATCCTTTCATTCGTTTTGACCAAGAGAAAAAGCTCTTTCGTAATGCATTAGTGTTAGAGAGCTTATCAAAAAGCTTTGATGATAATCACGTATTACAAAACCTCTCATTAATGGCTGAAGTGGGTGAGCGTATCGCTATTATTGGTGAGAATGGTGTTGGTAAAACAACGCTTTTACGTACCCTTATGAATGATGCAGGCTATGAAGCATCAAGTGGAGAGTTCACTTGGTCTGAAAACGTAAATATTGGTTATTACGCTCAAGATCACGCACATGAATTTGAAGAAGACTTAACCTTATTTGAATGGATGAGTCAATGGCGTCAACCTGAAGATGATGAGCAAGCTGTACGTGGTTATTTAGGTCGTTTACTGTTTTCTGCTGACGATATTAAAAAATCAGTGAAAGTTCTTTCAGGTGGTGAACAAGGTCGTATGTTATTTGGTAAAATAATGATGCAACGCCCTAATATTCTCGTGATGGATGAGCCAACCAACCACATGGATATGGAATCAATTGAATCACTAAACATGGCAATGGAAAAATTCGAAGGAACCGTTATTTTTGTTAGTCATGACCGTGAATTCGTTTCAAGCCTAGCCACACGTGTCATTGAATTAAAAGAAAATGGCTTTGAAGATTTCGCAGGCACATACGATGAGTATTTAGCTTCTCAAGCATAATAGCGATTGTTATTACTGTTTAAAACTGCAATGTATTAATTTGATTTGATACCATTAAAGCGAGTGACTACATTAATGAGTTACTCGCTTTGTTTTTACCTATTACGTTTACCACCAAAGGCTATTTATGCTTAGTTATCGTCATGCTTTTCACGCAGGCAATTTTGCCGATGTATTAAAACACTCTACACTTGCATTAGTGTTAGATTACTTCACTGAAAAGCAAAAAGGTTTTAGTTATATAGACAGTCATTCAGGTGCTGGTATGTATAGCTTGCACGATGAGTATGCACAAAAAACAGGTGAATATAAAAACGGTATCGCCAAGTTGATTAATCAAGAGAATCTGCCTGACGAATTATCACTATATATTGAAATTATTAAAACACTTCACTCATCACAAAACCAAACGCTTGGTGATAATCAATACCATGATAATGATGATAATGATCAAATAGACGTAAACGCTGATACCTTATCTATATACCCTGGTTCACCAGGTATTGCCAAAGCGCTTATGCGTCGCCAAGATGCAGCCCATTTATTTGAAATTCATCCAAGTGATAATGATTTATTGAATCAATTTTGTGAACGATGGAATAAAGCACGCGTTAATAAGTCTGACGGTTACCAAGGAGTTTTAGGCAATGTTCCACCGCCAACCAGACGCGGTATAGTCTTAATTGACCCACCTTTTGAAATAAAAAGTGATTA
>JALZUE010000116.1 GCA_023301705.1 Alteromonadaceae bacterium
TGTTCATCAATATATCATCGATAAATGTTAACCATTTAAATAATACATATATTATATAAAGCAGCGAATCATAGTAGTATTGTATTATTATTTTTTACAACACTTATAAAAGGATCTTAACACTATGTTTAACAAAATCTTTTCTTGGTCATGGCGAATAATCAACTTTACTCGCTCTGTCATTCTCAATATTATATTTTTCACATTACTCTTAATTTTTATTATTGGGTTAAGCACTAGCGAAACTAGTATTGAGATTCCCAAAAATGCAGCTTTAGTATTAAATTTACAAGGTAAAATTGTTGAACAAAAAAAATACATTAACCCTGCAGACGCATTTATGGCGGAAGCAATGTCACAACAACAAACTGATCCTGAAGTATTATTAAGTGACATTATAGCGGTAATTGAGCATGCGAAAGACAATCCTAATATTAGTTTATTGGTTCTTCAATTAAATAAAATGCAAAGTAGCGGCTTGAGTAAGCTACAAGATATAGCATTTGCTTTAGAAGATTTTAAAACCTCAGGCAAAGAAGTAATAGCAATAGGCGATCAATTTTCACAAGCTCAGTATTATCTCGCTAGTTTTGCCGACAATATATGGTTGAACCCCAAAGGATGGGTTTTATTTGAAGGCTTTAATCGCTACCAAACATACTTTAAAGGCGCCTTAGATAAACTTTCAGTTAATCCTCATGTTTTTCGTGTAGGTACTTATAAATCAGCCGTAGAGCCATTTATACGTAATAATATGTCTGAACAAGCCAAAGAAGCAAACTCATTATGGTTAAATGATTTATGGCAACAATACAAAGAAGAGGTTGCTAAGCAACGTAATATTTCAATCAACAACTTTGACGATGATGCTTCCGTATTACTAGAAAAAATAAGCAAGGCAAATGGTAGTGTCGCTGAATATGCATTAGCCAATAAGTGGGTTGATGCGCTTAAAACTCGTAACGAAATACGTAATGATTTAATTACTCGCGTAGGTAGTAATTATAATAATTCTTTTAAAAAAATACACTACCGTGATTACCTTGCATTAACTAAACAAGAAATATCTTTTGAAGTACCTAATACTGATAAAGTGGCGATAGTCGTTGCTAAAGGTACTATTTTAAATGGTAAACAAAAGCCGGGTGCCATCGGTGGAACCAGTACCGCTGAATTATTACGTAAAGCCCGTTTAAATGACAATATTAAAGCTGTTGTTTTACGTGTTGATAGCCCTGGTGGTAGTGCTTATGCTTCTGAAATTATTCGACAAGAAGTTGAATTATTAAAAGCCGCAGGAAAGCCTGTGATTGCTTCAATGGGAACATATGCAGCCTCAGGTGGCTATTGGATCTCAGCTCCTGCAGATAAAATTATCGCTTCCCCTTCAACCATAACCGGTTCTATTGGTATTTTTGGATTAATGATGACATTTGAGGAAACCTTAGCACAAGTTGGTATTTTTACTGATGGTGTAGGGACAACAGACTTAGGCGGCTTTAATCTAACACGCCCATTAAACAATAATATTGGACAATTAATTCAATTATCAATTAATCGTGGCTATCAGGACTTTATTGAACTGGTTGCAAATAATAGAAATATGACGGCTGAAGAAGTCGATAAAATTGCTCAAGGTAGGGTGTGGTCAGGTAAAAAAGCGAAAGAGCTTGGTCTAGTTGATGAACTAGGGAACTTACAAACAGCCATTGATGCTGCAGCCGAACTTTCAGGTTTAGCAGATTATGAAACTATACTAATTGAAGAAGAAAAATCTAGTTTTGATAAGCTAATAGCTGATGTTTTAGGCCAAACAAGTCAATTAGTTTTTAATTCAAGTGCTACGAGTGCAATAGAAAGTAACAATAATTTAGCGACCAATATCATTGAAAATTTAGAAAAACAAATAGGGAAGTTATCACAA
Organism: Alteromonadaceae bacterium; assembly: GCA_023301705.1. Classification (GTDB taxonomy): domain Bacteria; phylum Pseudomonadota; class Gammaproteobacteria; order Enterobacterales; family Alteromonadaceae; genus JALZUE01. The sequence continues at coordinate 1,925 of JALZUE010000116.1, forward strand.
TATAACGACCCTAATGGCGCTTATGTATTATGTGTTAATTGTGAAGTAAGTCTGTAGTTAAAATGAAAAGCTACTGTGTTTATATAAAAATAATATAAACACAGTAGTATTAAAAGAGGTTGTATCGAAAACTTATTCCATGGCTTCAATCTTAACTTTAATCTCTTTGATTTTATTATGCACCACTTTTTCTAAATGGCTTAATTCTAACAGTAAGTCTTCTTTACTTGCTTTATATTTTACTTGTTTACCAACAATAGATTCTAACTCTTCCATTGCAATCAGTAATGTTGACGATGGCTCTTCAACATTTTCATAATTTTGCCTGCCGCCATCCGTTAGTACTGCTTTACTAGAACGTCCAAATTTGAACTTTTTACTTTTGGGAAGAAAAGAGCCTTTCTCTCGATGATAATTAATTTTTAATACATCTTGACCGTTTTCCAAACGTAAAGAGAATTTTTCAATATCTTTATAACTAGTGACTCCCATTGATTGCAGTACTGGATACATAACTATTTCCTCTATTTATTATTGGTAATTTCGTATGTAGTGCGACTATCTAGCTATTTGGGCCCACACCTTTTATTATTTATCATGTTATTAAAAGATTGTATTTAAAATGTCTTAAACACATAAATGACTATTTTAAATAGTCACTATCATTACGCTTAATCTATTGTTAATAAGCGCTCTGCTGTGTATTCATTCGTTATTAAGCCATTAATAAACTTAGAACGAAGTCCGCCTAATATTGCGTAAACTTTATCTTCACCAGCAGCTATGGCGTAAACCGGTTTAGTAGAATTTGCAATTAATGATGTGCTGGCAACACGTTCATTAACGTCACAATCAAGTAAACTACCATTTTTATCAAAAACCCAGCCTATCATTTCACCTACTGCCCCTTGTGCTTGTAGTTCTTCAATTTCTTTTGCCAGTAAAAAACCATCTTGATAAAGCGGTGAATTTAACCCTAAATTGCCAACCCCCACAAAGGTTACATCGGCTTGCGCTGCTAGCTGTAAATTACTCGCAATATGATGTTGATTATGTAGCTGCTCTTTATCTTTTTTATTGCGTGATAATACAGGTAAAGGCATTGGGTAATGTTTAGCTTTAATATGCTCTGCCATATGCATAACCACGTCATAAGACGAAGCTGAGCCATTAGAGGCCATATTACCCAGTAGCGCAACAATTTGATGTTGCTCACATTTCATAATAGAGAGTTCGTCAACACAAGCTCTTAATACTCGACCTGTTCCCATCGCTAACACTTGAGGTTCTGGAGATCTAAGGTGTAACTCAATAACACTCGCCCCTGCTTGTGCAAGCCCTAATGTTGATAATGGATCTGAGTCAATACTAGGAACAACCCGACAAAAATTTAAACCAAAACGCTGTTTTAATTTAACTTTTAAATCCATACATTTAGCTATTGGGTGCTCTAATCTTACTTTGATAAGACCTTCACTTACCGATAAAGCAACCATACGTTGGGCTGATTGACGAGAGACATTCAATTTTTTAGCAATTTCTTCTTGTGTTTTACCCGCAACGTAATACATCCAGCCAGCTCTTGCTGCATCATCAAGCTTTCTTGTTTCTACATTTGAACGTTTAGCCACAACTTACCTCTCTATTGGAAATGATGAATTAAGTGAAGGGTAATGAAGAAAAAATTCACGCCAATGCTTTAATTTATTTATTGCACCAACAGATTTATTAATTTCAGTCGCTCTATTTTTCATATGACTAGCTCCAACATAATGTAAAACATTCATACTTGCTGCCAAAGCAGCTTTAATACCCGTAGGAGAATCTTCTATTACTAAACAGTTTTTATACGATATACCCATTTTATCTGCAGCATGCAAAAATAAATCTGGTGCGGGTTTGCCATGTTTTACTTCACTAGACGTAAATACCTTATCGATAAAAAAGTCATTAAGCTTCGTTGTAGTAAGCGATGTTTTTACCTTTTCAGGGCTACCGCTTGTCGCGACACAGCTTTTAACATTCAACTGAGATAGAAACCACATTAAATCTTTTGTAGATTCAAGCTCTTCTATAAAAACTTGTTTAAGTTTATCTCTATAGCTAAAACGGAATTCATTCGTTAACGTTACTGAAAAATCTTCAAATACTTTGTTAGTCACATGTTCAAAGTTATAACCTAAAAAGTGTTCAAAAAAATAATCAGCGCTAACGTTTGCGCCAAGCTCTTTTAGCATATCTAACAAAACGCGCTGACTTAATATTTCACTATCAACCAGAACACCATCACAATCGAATATTATTAATTCTATAGGAGAGCTCTCATGTGAGGCGATTGGCTGAATCATAGTATTTATACTTCTTAATTAAATGTTATACACATTAACTATTAATATAATAAGTTAATGTAGATTTAGTATCAGAATCTCCTAACATATTTAACCAAAAACTAAAGTGAGTAGAGAAATTCTTATTTGTACTAATTATTCCAAATATATCATTCATTTGCAAAAATTCAGTAGGTTCATTATGTGCTAAACGCGCTTGCTTCATTAAACGAGTCGCTTGTGGATCATCAAGGATTAAATCATTTGCTGGATCACTACTGACGTAACAGAGGTGACACCACAACGCAACTACCAACGCAAGCCCTTTACAGTCTTTACCTTGTTCTATATTTGCAGCAATAATGGGAAAAATGAATTTAGGTAAACGGTTTGATGCATCTTGGCAAAGTCGTGCAACTGTATCTCGTACTTCAGGATTAGAGAATCGTGTTTCGATAATAGAAATATATTCATTAACATCAACCCCGGGTACTTCTGGTAAAGTCGCAATCACTTCTTCTGTCACTAGCTTTTTAAAGTATGACTTTATTAGTGTATTACTCATAACATCATGAACGAATGAAATACCTAATAACGCTCCTGGATAAGCAATCGACGCATGGCCACCATTTAACACTCTTAACTTCAATAATTCATACGGCGCAACATCATCAACAAATTGAGCTCCTACCTTTTCTAATGGCGGTCTACCGTTAACAAAATTATCTTCTAAAACCCATTGTCTAAAAGGTTCACAAAAAACAGGTGCTTTATCTTCAATATCAAACAAAGCAGCTAAACGATCTCGTTCTGCATCAGAGGTTGCGGGCGTAATACAATCAACCATAGAGTTAGGAAACGTAACATTGCTATCAATCCAACTGGCTAAATCAGCATTAATTGCTTTAGCCATTTCGTGAATAGCACGCTTTGTCACGTCACCATTATGTGGAATATTATCACAAGATAAAACAGTAAAAGGCGAAATATTATGCTCTCTTCGATAGTTCAATGCATGAATAATTAAACCAAAAACAGTCAGCGGCTGGGCAAGGTTATTAATATCTTGTTGTATTTCAGGATGATTTAAATCAAAACTGCCTGTTTTGTCATCCATAAAGTAACCGCCTTCAGTTATTGTTAATGATACGATTCTTATATCATCTCCAATTAAAGCATTAATCAATGTTTGAGCATCGTTCTCAATAAAGTCGATCATCGAAGCACTGATTTGTGCGGTTAAGTTATTACTATCGAGCTCAACAACAGTTGTTAACCAATCTTGTTGCTTTAACTTATCCCTCATTACAGCGTCATACGATTTAATACCAGCACCACGTATTCCCCAATCAAGCGCAATACCTTTATTAAAAAGTTCATGCATATACATTGCTTGATGGGCTCGGTGAAAATTACCAATACCAATATGAATAATACCCGCCGTCAATTCCTTTCGATTATAATTAGGAACTTTAACTTTAGTAGATAACTGTTCAAGTGATTGATTATTTAGGTTTATTGCCATTTTTATTTGCTCATTAAATTAATTCTTTGTGCCAAGTGGCACAAAGAAAGTTTATGTAAAACTATCAATAGATTAATTAAGTTCTAATCTGACACCATCTTTATCAAAATGATGAATTTTGCTAGGATCAACACTCAAATAAATTTTATCACCATAATTTAATGCACATTCACCATCAGCTCTAACCGTGAACGTTTCTGCACTGTCTAATTGAACATGTAAAAAAGTTTCAGAACCAAGGTGTTCAGTGACACCAACCGTGCCACTCCACATACCTTCAGTATCAGATATTTGAATATGCTCTGGTCTCACGCCAAGCGTAGTCACTTCCTGATTTTCAGGTACAGAAACATCAATAAAATTCATTTTAGGAGAACCAATAAAACCTGCAACAAACTTGTTATTTGGTTTGTTATAAAGCTCTAAAGGAGTACCTACTTGCTCAATAATACCACCATTAAATACGGCAATACGATCAGCCATAGTCATTGCTTCCACTTGATCATGTGTTACGTAGATCATGGTTGTTGCAAGGTTTTTATGAAGCTCTGATATTTCTAAACGCATATTTACTCGCAAAGAGGCATCAAGATTCGATAATGGCTCATCAAACAAGAAAGCAGATGGTTGACGAACAATTGCTCGACCTATTGCAACACGCTGACGTTGTCCACCAGATAATTGACCAGGCTTACGGTCTAGGTAGGTGTCTAGATTTAAAATTTTAGCTGCATTAGCAATCTTTTTATCAATTTCATCTTGCGGCATTTTTGCTCGCTTTAATGGAAAAGCGATATTATTACGAACACTCATATGCGGATAAAGTGCATATGACTGAAACACCATAGCTAAACCTCGTTTAGCTGGAGGTGTCGATGTCGCATCTTCGCCATCGATATCAATACGACCGCTAGTTGTATCTTCTAGGCCTGCAATCATACGTAGCAATGTCGATTTACCACAACCTGACGGACCAACAAAAACAATGAACTCTCCATCTCTAATCTCTAAATCGATTGGTTTAATAACATTGACAGGACCAAAGCTTTTTGTAACTTGTTTTAATGTAATATTGCCCATTTGAAAATCTCCTATTTAACTGCGCCGAAACTTAATCCGCGCACTAATTGTTTTTGACTAAACCAACCAATAATAAGAATTGGTAAAACTGCCATTGCAGAAGCTGCAGATAATTTGGCATAAAATAAGCCTTCAGGGCTTGAGTAACTAGCAATAAACGCAGTTAAAGGCGCAGCATTAGCGGCACTTAAAATAAGTGTCCAAAATGCTTCATTCCAAGATAAAATCACATTTAATAATAATGTTGATGCTATACCTGGTAATGCAATTGGCAGTAGAACATAAAAAATTTCATCAAATATAGTAGCGCCATCCATGCGTGAAGCTTCTAATACTTCATTAGGAATTTCTTTAAAATATGTATATAACATCCATACCATAATCGGCAGGTTGATTAATGTCATCACAATCACTAAACCCGTTTTTGTGTCTAACAAACCAAAGTTACGAAATAATAAGTAAATTGGAATTAATACACCTACTGGTGGTAACATTTTTGTTGATAACATCCACATCAATAAGTTTTTAGTTCGGTTAGTTGGTACAAATGCCATTGACCAAGCAGCCGGTATAGCAATTAATAACCCCAGTAAACTCGAACCTAGTGAAATAACAATTGAATTCCAAAAGTGTGTAAAGTAAGGCGATCTAGATAATACTTCACTATAATTCTCTATTGTCCAATCAAACATAAACAAGCTAGGCGTTGCTGATATAGCCTCTGCTTCTGTTTTAAAACTGGTGATTAATGTCCATAATATTGGGAAAAATATTAAGCCACTAATACTCCAAGCTAAAAAGGTATAAATAATTTTTGATTTATTTGTGCTATTTATAGCCATGATTAACCCTCCAAGTTTTTGCCAATTAGGCGCATTAAGAAAATAGCAACAATGTTGGCAATAATAACAGCTACAATACCACCGGCTGAACCACCACCCACATCAAACTGTAATAAAGATTGAGTATAAATAAGGTAAGTTATATTCGTTGAAGCATAGCCAGGCCCACCACTCGTGGTTACTAATATTTCAGCAAATATCGATAATAAAAAGATTGTTTCAATTAAAATAACGGCAGTAATTGCACGTGATAAATGTGGTAACACCATGTAATAAAACTTACTAAATGGACCAGCGCCATCTAGATCTGCGGCTTCTAACTGCTCTCTATCTAACGATTGAATAGAAGTCAGTAATATCAGCGTTGCAAATGGTAACCACTGCCATGAAACAATAAAGATAATTGATAACAAAGGAATTTCCGCGAAGAAATCAATTGGCGTTACGCCTATCCACGTAGCAAAATGTGCAAATAAACCATTAACGGGGTTCATTAGCATATTTTTCCAAACTAATGCAGATACTGTAGGCATAACGAAGAACGGAGCAAGCACCATAATTCGAACATAATTACGGCCCCAAATTGCTTGATCAAGCAAAATAGCTAAACCAATGCCGCCGCCTAATGTAATAAGTAAAACACCACCAACTAATAATAATGTATTGAAAAATGATTCAATAAACGCTGGATCGGTGATAAAAAATTCATAATTTAAAAATCCAATAAATGGATTATCACCAGGGCTAAGTAAGTTGTAATCTAAGAACGAAAAGTACAGTGTCATAGACAACGGTACTATCATCCAAGCCAACAGCAATATTACTGAAGGAAATAACATTATCTTAGCTAGTGAACGAGAATTTGTCGTAGCCATATGAGAAACCTTATAAATGTATTAAAAATGGGCAAGTAATATTACCTACCCACATGTACAACTAACCTTACTTTTTCGGATAGTTAGCTTTACGCATTGCACGTTTAACTAATCGTTGCGAACTAGATAAAGCTTGTTTAACGGTTACTCGCCCGGTTAATGCCGCAGAAAACTGTTGACCAACAGCAGTACCAATACCTTGGAATTCAGGAATAGCAACAAATTGAACACCTACATAAGGAACAGGTTTAACCGTAGGATTCTTAGGATCAGCTGATTGAATTGAATCTAATGTAATTTGAGCGAATGGCGCTGCACTAAGATACTTTTCATTCTCATACAGTGATGCACGTGTACCAGGAGGGACTTTTGCCCAACCTTTTTTACTTGCGACTAAGCTTGAATATTCTTTTGATGTTGCCCAGCTAATAAATTTCATTGCAGCTTCTGATTTTTGGCTACTTGAAGGAACCGCTAAGGTCCATGCCCATAACCAGTTACCACGTTTACCTAAACCATTATCTGGCGCTAAAGCAAAACCAACTTTATCTGCAACTTGAGAATCTTCTTTGTTTGTTACAAATGCTCCTGCAACTGTTGCATCAATCCAGATACCACACTTACCTGTTTGGAATAATGCTAAGTTTTCATTAAAACCATTGGCAGATGCACCTGGAGGGCCTGACTCTTCCATAACATCAACATAGAACTTTAACGTGTTGTACCATTCTTCACTATCAAATTGAGGGGCCCAATTTTCATCATACCAGCGCGCGCCGAATGAATTAGACATTGAAGTAATTAACGCAATATTTTCTCCCCAGCCTGCTTTACCACGTAAACAGATGCCGTAAATGCCCGCTTCTTTATCTGTCATTGCTTTTGCAGCTTTACGAATAAAAGTCCAAGTAGGTTCTTTTGGCATATCAAGACCTGCTTTTTTCATTAGGTCTTTACGGTACATGACCATTGAACTTTCACCATAAAACGGTGCAGCAAACAGTTTATCATTAACTGTTAAACCGCTTCGAATAGCAGGTAATAAATCATCTAGATCATAATTTTCACCTAAAGAAAGCTCTGTTAACCAACCTTGCTCACCCCAAATAGGTACTTCATATGTACCTATTGTCATAACATCATATTGACCACCGCGTGTAGCAACATCCGTAGTCACACGTTGACGTAAAATATTCTCTTCTAAAGTTACCCACTTTAACTCAACATCTGGGTTCTTAGCCGTAAAGTCGCCACTAAGTTCTTTCATAGTGATCATGTCACCATTATTCACTGTAGCAATGGTGATAGTTTCTTTAGCGACTGCAGTTGTCGTTAACAAAGCACCACATGCTAGCATTAGTAATTTGTTCATCATCTAATATCCTTTTTCTTAAAAAGTTAAGGCCTCAAATAATAAAATATAAGAGGCAATTATTATTTTTTTAATTACTTATCATTTCAAAAATTAAATTGATTTAAAACTTAACAGAAATTTCTGAAGTAAAACCATCAAAACCAGCACCGATTTGACCACCAGAATTAACACCTTCATCTTGGTCTACATATTCAAATTTCAATAATGTATTTTTACCAAACCAATAACCAGCTGCTACTTGTATACGTTCAACTGAATTATCTGATTGGTCAATTAGATCTGAAGTATTTTCAGCATCTGCATAACGAAGCGCAACATAAAATTTATTAGGAATAATATATTGTTGAACTTCAATTGTGTAAAACTCAACTTCAGAATCACCTCGTACAACCCTATCTGAGTCAAACGTTGTACCTTGCGCGTTAGCAACGCCATTTTCATCACCAAAGTAAGTGATACCTGCAACCGCATTACCGGCGGTGTCAGCAAAAGTAAAATCATCAGTAGAACGACCAACCATTAAAATAACACTAGTATTCGGACTAGGTTGATACGCTAAGTTAAACTGAAGAATAGATTGATCTAAACCTGGTAAAGCACCGATATGCGTATCACGTTCACTTGAACCTGAAGCAGAGAAATTATAATTTTCACCATCACCAAAACGGTAGTTTGTCGTTGTTACACCATCTAAACTTGCAGTTCCATTAACAAAATCTAACTGATCTCCTTGATTAGCTTGAAAATAGTTTAAACCCACTTTCCAACCACCAGCAAACTCTAAAGTACCTTGAAGACGATAGTTAAAACCTCTATTTTCTTGAAACTGCTCACCAAAGTTTGATGATGTTACATGAGTAGCAACATTGTAAGCACGAATTAAACCACTTTCGTATGATTTACTATAACTTAACTGAGCACCATTTTCTGCGGTAGCATAATCTGTTACACCATTACCAATTAATGCATTACCTTGGTTATCAGCACCATCTTGAAAGCCTTTAAATTGAAACGGTGCAGCTCCAATATTACCTAATCGTAAAGTCAAATCTGAGTCTTCACGCGCTCTACCAGTGAGGCCTAATAATTCAAATTCAATACCACCAAAATCTTGGTGAAAAGCAAAATCACGATCGCCATTGTTACCAAAGTCATTAGGCTCCTCTGCAATATCAACATCTGCAGTTATATGTTCATTAATATGAAACTTGAATTGTAAATTTACACGTAAACGGCCAAACCCTGATGATTGTTCTTCATCTCCCGGTCTGAATGCACCTTTTTTAGCTTGAATTCCTTGATAATTTTGTAGCGCTAGAAAATTAATTTCTGCACGGCCATCCAAGAATTCAACGGCATGTAAACAAGAAGAAGCTGAAGCAGTGATAACTGCAGCAGCAACTAAACCAAGTTTATTAAATTTAGTTCTAGAAGTGTTTATTTTGTTTCTAGTACGTAGCGAAGTGAGTTTTCTTTGTGATTTTTCTAACATGATAAACCTTCCCTTTCTTTTTTATTTTATTTTATTTATATCATCTACTTAAGTAGATTTTTTTTGTTTTTAAGGTAGAAAATTTAATTATCTTAATACGATTTATTATTAATAATAACTTTATTCAAACAATTAAATATTACATTTAATCAAGATGAACGCACAATCCCACAAATACTCATCCGCCCACCTGATGAGCATATTCCCACAACATATCAAATAATGTCAATATAATTGTTTAAAAATAACAATATTTGTGAATATTTTTTGACCTACACTACTAATAAATAATAAAAAGCACATAAATACAATAACTTAACTATCATATGAATAAAACCTATTTAAAGATCTTCCTTATTATAGTTATTTATTTAACTTTTTAGGTTGTTTTTTATACATAGGTAGAATAAAAATGTTGCTAAAAAAACAATAAAGTGAGATATTGCCCAGCAATTGATTTATAGCCCAGAAATACTTTAGGAACATATGTTATGAAAATGTCGGAACAACAGCACTATATTGCGGCAATAGAAGCTGGAGGCACAAAGTTTAATTGTGCCATTATAGATTCACATCGTAATATAATTAGTGAAAAGCGCATTGATACAACAAGGCCAAATGAAACGTTAAAATTAGTCACTCAATTTTTTAGTGAGCAAAAAGCAAATGGTTATACATTTAAAAAGTTAGGCTTAGCTTGCTTTGGACCATTAGATTTAAACAAAAGCTCATCAAAGTATGGTTTTATTACGGCTACCCCTAAACCACATTGGTCAAATACACCTATCGTTTCTATTTTAGAAGAAGAGCTGAACTGTGAAGTTTTTCTTGATACTGATGTAAATGCAGCTGCATTAGCTGAATATAAATGGGGAAATGCTATTAATGCCAGTGTTGCTATTTATATTACCATTGGTACAGGCGTCGGTGGAGGTGTTATTATTAACGGACAAACTCTTAAAGGCCTTATTCACCCAGAAATAGGCCATATGTTAATAGATGCTCCTGAAGGTATTACTGGCGTTTGTCCTTTCCATGAAAATTGTGTTGAAGGTTTAGCTGCGGGTAGATCTATGGGTAAAATATGGGGGAAACCTGCAGAAACATTACCGGATGATCACCCTGCATGGGATATACAAGCGCAAGTACTAGGTAAGTTTTGTCATAACCTGTTAGTTAGCTTTAGCCCAGAGAAAATAATTCTTGGCGGAGGCGTTATGAACAAACCAGGACTGCTCAATAATGTACTTAACTATACACAGGAGTCACTTGCTGGTTATTTAACACTACCAGAATCAATCACATTAAAAGATATAATCTTATTACCTGGCTTAGATCAGCATGCAGGACTTTTTGGTGCCTTTGCACTAACTCAAGATTAATAGCTTAGTAATATAAAAACACCTTTATTTTTATATTAAAGGTGTTTTTACAGATAAATAGTTAAACAATACTACGATTAATCATTTGTAATACTTCGTGAGGGTTATCTGCTTGAGTAATCGGTCGACCAATCACTAAATAATCAACACCTATCGCTACGGCTTTTTCAGGCGTCATAATACGTTTTTGATCATCTACTTGGCTACCAGCAGGACGAATGCCTGGTGTTACTAATTTAAATGACTGCCCTAATGTCGTTTTTAACATTTGTGCTTCTTGTGCTGAACATACAACGCCATCTAAACCTGCTTTTTGGGTTAATGAAGCTAAGTGAAGAACTTGTTCTGCTGGTGATTTCGTAATACCTAGACCCAATAAGTCTTCTTCACTCATACTAGTTAAAACTGTCACTGCAATTAATAACGGCGCTTTTTCACCATATGGAATAAGCGCTTCTTTTGCCTTTTCCATCATCTTTAAACCACCGCTTGCGTGTACATTAACCATCCATACACCTAAGTCAGCAGCAGCAGATACAGCTTTAGCAACTGTATTAGGGATATCGTGAAATTTTAAATCTAAAAATACATTAAAACCTTTATCAACTAATGTTTTTACAAAGTCAGGGCCAAAATGCGTAAACATTTCTTTGCCTACTTTTAATGCACAATCGCTTGGCTGCACTTTATTAATAAAGTTAAGGGCTTTGGTTTCATCATCAAAATCTAATGCAACAACAACTTTAGCATTACTCATAACATTTTCCTTACAGTATTTTTAAAGAATAAGCGTCTAATTAATCATTAATCAGAAAATTACTCCCCTTCTAAACCTCTTACTGGTTTTAATTGTTCCCAGCCATGGCACGATGGACAAGACCAGTAATGCGTACTTGAATTAAAACCACAGGTACGACAAGAATACCTAGGTTTAACTTTTAAATATGACGATATTAACCCAGTAATCATAGCCATACTTTCATTATTTGATTCACATTCTTTATCGTCATTTTGTAGTTTAACAAAATGTTTAAAGCCACGAATTGTCGGACGACGATTTAATGCGGTCATCATATAATCTTGTGCTTTTTTATTACTATTTTTCACACGAATATAATTCACGTACTTTATCAATAAACTAGAAGAGCCAGTTTCTTCATATGCTTTTCGTAAAAAAGCATAAAACTCAACTTCATCATTAAGTTTGATATAACATTGATGCATATTCTCAATAACATCAGGGAAAAACTCGTTATCTTGATGATATATTTCTTGGTAACAGCGACAAGCCTCTGAGTATTGCTCTTGATCTTCATACACTTTAGCTAACAACCAATGTGTTCGACATGAATTAGGATCAAGTGTTAACGCTTTTTCTAATATTTCTACTACTTCAATATACTTTTTATCTGCTAACGCTTTAGTTGCAATCTCACAATAAAAATTGGCTAAAATATGAAGTAATTTTTTATCATCATGCTTAACCACCATTTTTTCCATGGCTAAACCTCGTTGCCAATCACTGGTCGATTGATAAATTTGAAATAAAAAGGTTAATGATTTTAGACCGTATAAATTTGTTTTCAGTGAACGCATAAACATATCTTCAGCGCGATCATACAAACCTGCACTCAAGAAATCTTTACCTAGCTCATATATGGCTTTTTGTTTATCTTTTGAAGGTAAATGCTTTTGTTGTACTAAATACTCATGAACTCGTAAAGCGCGGTCTAACTCACCACGACGTCGAAACAAGTTTGCCATAGCAAAATGCGCTTCAACTGTATCATTATCAACTTTTAGTGCTTCAATAAGGAAATCAATCGCTTTATCTTGCTGGTTTGATAATAAGTAATTAATGCCAGTTGAAAACTTTTTAGACAAAGCTTCTTTGGCAGACTGATCATTTTGTTTAATGCTATTTCGACCCATATACCAGCCATAAGCGGCAGCAACAGGTAATAAGAGGAATGCCCATTCTAACATAAGATATGAAAGCTCAATTATTTAGAGTTTTTAGGTTTTATAATTTTCAATAGTTTAAATAGCATAACGGCTAATAACCCAAGAAAAAAACCAATGGATGTAAACAAACTAACGGCTGCTGCGACAGATATTTCTGTTTTAGCAATCATGTAGTTTAATGTGATTAATTGATTATTTTGGCTACCAAAAATAAAAGCCGTAACAAGTAGTACAACCAACAATATAACAGTGATATATAAACGCACTGAGGTCACCTATTCACGTTGTAAAAAAAGAATAAAAAAAAGGCATGCGTAAACGCATGCCAATTATAGTATCTTTTTGTCTTACGAGATAGTTAAATTAACTCGCTCTCGTAATTCTTTGCCTGGCTTAAAATGTGGAACATATTTACCAGCCAACTCTACAGAATCACCTGTTTTTGGATTTCTACCGACTCTAGGTGCACGATAATGTAAAGAAAAGCTTCCAAAGCCTCGAATTTCAATACGCTCACCTTTAGATAAAGTTTGCGCCATCATTTCAAGAATTTCTTTTATCGCTATTTCAACATCTTTAGCAGATAAATGACTTAATTTATCCGTTAGTATTTCAATGAGTTCTGATTTGGTCATTTGACCTCCAGTGTTCATTTGCTTTCGCAACCTAAAATACAAGAAGGGATATTAATCCCTTCTTAGCCTAAAACAATACGGTAATCAGTATAAAGATTAACCTTTAGCGTTTTTGAATGCTTCTGCCATAGCGTTTGCAAAGCCAGCGTCTTCAGTAGGCGCTTGGTTTACATTGTCCATTGCTTGACGTTCGTCAGCTTGGTCTTTCGCTTTGATAGATAAGCTAATAGTACGGTTCTTACGATCCACACCCATAAACTTAGCTTCAACAGCTGCATCAACTGATAATTCTGTAGACGCATCTTCGATACGGTCACGAGAGATATCAGATACACGTAAGTAACCTTCAACACCTTCAGCTAATTCAACTTTAGCGCCTTTAGCGTCAACTTCAATTACCTTACCAGTAACAATAGCACCTTTTTTGTTGTCTGCAAGGTATTGATTGAATGGGTCGTCTTCAGTTTGCTTAACGCCTAATGAAATACGCTCACGTTCAGGGTCAACTTGTAATACAACAGCAGATATTTCATCGCCTTTCTTGTATTCACGAACAGCTTCTTCACCAGCATTCCAAGAAATGTCTGATAAGTGAACTAGGCCGTCAATGCCACCGTCAAGACCGATAAAGATACCAAAGTCAGTAATTGACTTGATCTTACCTGAAACTTTATCACCTTTGTTGAAGTTCTTAGCAAACTCTTCCCATGGGTTAGGGATACATTGCTTAAGACCAAGAGAAATACGACGACGTTCTTCGTCAATTTCTAATACCATTACTTCAACTTCATCACCTAAGTTAACAACTTTTGATGGGTGAATGTTTTTGTTTGTCCAATCCATTTCAGAAACGTGAACTAAACCTTCAACGCCTTCTTGAATTTCTACGAAACAACCGTAATCAGTTAAGTTAGTGATACGACCAGTAAGCTTAGCGCCTTCTGGGTAACGGTTAGCAATAGCTACCCATGGATCTTCACCTAATTGCTTCATACCTAATGAAACGCGAGTACGTTCACGGTCGAATTTAAGAACTTTAACTTGGATTTCATCACCAACGTTAACGATTTCACTTGGGTGCTTAACACGTTTCCAAGCCATATCGGTAATGTGAAGAAGACCGTCGATGCCGCCTAAATCAACGAATGCACCGTAGTCAGTAAGGTTCTTAATAATACCTTTAACTTCTTGGCCTTCTTGTAATGATTCTAATAATTGATCACGTTCAACACTGCTTTCTGATTCGATAACAGCACGACGAGAAACAACAACGTTATTACGCTTTTGATCAAGCTTAATAACTTTAAATTCTAAATCTTTACCTTCAAGGTGAGCAGTGTCACGTACTGGACGTACGTCAACTAATGAACCTGGTAAGAACGCACGAATGTCGCTAACTTCAACAGTGAAGCCGCCTTTAACTTTACCGTTGATAACACCGATAACAGTTTCTTTTTCTTCGTATGCTTTTTCAAGTACTTGCCAAGCTTCGTGACGTTTTGCTTTTTCACGAGAAAGGATTGTTTCACCGAAACCATCATCAGTAGCATCTAATGCTACGTCTACTTCATCACCAACGTTAACGTCAATTTCACCAGCATTGTTTTTAAACTGGTCAACTGAGATAACAGACTCTGATTTAAGACCTGCGTCTACTAAAACGTTGTCTTTAGTGATAGCTACGATTGTGCCTTTGATTATTGAACCAGGGCGAGTTTCGATTGTTTTTAAACTTTCTTCAAAAAGTTCTGCAAAATTTTCAGTCATAATTTTTTATGAGCTCAATTGTTAATCCAATCTACATCAATGTGTCATGGGGTTGTTAATAATACCTGCCATATCCATATGGTAAGTTTTTAGTGTAATTAATTTAGCTTTTCAGTTGCAAAAGAAAGGATTTTACTGACCACTTCTTTAATAGAAAGTTCAGTAGAATCAATAACTAAAGCATCTTCCGCAGGAACTAAAGGCGCAACCTCTCGGTTTTGATCTCGTTCATCGCGTAGACGTATATCGTCTAAAAGGCGCCCGATTTTAACATCAAAGCCCTTATCTTTCAACTGTGTAAAACGCCTTTGTGCTCTTTCTTCTGCGCTGGCTGTTAGAAATACTTTTACTGGTGCATCTTTAAATACTACCGTTCCCATATCTCGGCCATCAGCAATTAGGCCCGGAAGTACACGAAAAGCACGCTGTCTTCGTAATAAAGCTTCTCGAACTCGTGGAAATGCTGCAACTTTAGACGCTAGCGCACCTACTTCTTCTGTACGAATACTGTTACTGACGTCTTCACCTTCTAAAATAACTTGGCTTTCACCATCGTTATTAATAGTAAATTGCACATCTAAGTGCGCTGCAACGGGAACAAGAGGCTCTTCGTCGTCAATACTTAAACCATGATGTTGGGTTGCAACACCTAAAACGCGATAAATTGCGCCACTGTCTAATAACTGCCAACCAAAGTGCTCTGCAACTAAGCGAGCTACCGTGCCTTTTCCAGCACCACTAGGGCCATCAATGGTAATTACTGGAATGCTTTCCTGCATACATTTCTCTCCTAAAGTCGAAAATCGGCGGCATTATACGGGAATTATTCAAAAAAATCGCCAAAAAAATATTTTATACCATAATTAGTGTCTAATTTTTCTTCATAGGAATAAAAGAAAAGGTAATGAAAACAAAGAAGTGTTTGCCAATAAATGTTTCATCGCAAAATCTTCGTTTAACATTACCTTAAATAAGAGGCTTATTAACTTGAAACTTGTGCTAATTTTTCAAAATAGTCAGGAAATGTTTTAGATGTACATTTAGGATCATTAATCGTGACAGGTGTATCACTTAATGCGACAAGTGAAAAACACATTGCAACGCGGTGATCATCATAAGTATCAATAGCTGCATGTGTAATTTCTTTAGGTGGAGTAATCGAAATAAAATCTTCACCTTCAATCACTTCTGCACCTACTTTACGTAATTCTGTTGCCATCGCAAACAAACGGTCAGTCTCTTTTACACGCCAATTATAAATATTACGAATACTTGTTGTACCTTTGGCAAAAAGTGCTGTTGTCGCAATTGTCATTGCAGCATCAGGAATATGATTCATATCCATATCAACAGCAGTAAGCGGTTTACCTTTTACAGTAATTGATTCATCATTCCAAATGATTTCAGCGCCCATTTTTTCAAGTACATCAGCAAAATGTTTATCACCTTGTACACTTAATTTACCAATACCGTGAACAGTAACTTCGCCACCTTTAATTGCACCAGCAGCTAAAAAGTACGATGCTGAAGAAGCATCTCCCTCAACCATATATTTTTCAACCGATTGATAAGACTGCTGACCTTTAACAAAAAACGATTGATAATTATTGTTTTCAACGTGAACACCAAAACGCGCCATGATATCAAGTGTAATATCAATATAAGGTTTTGAAACCAGCTCACCTTCAATTTCAATTGTCGTATCTGTTTCTATTAATGGTGTTACCATTAAAATAGCGGTTAAAAATTGACTTGAAATTGAACCATCAATTGACACTTTATCGCCACTTAATGCATTACCATTCATTTTAACTGGTGGGTAATCTTTATTTTCAAGGTATTCTACATTCGCATTTAATTGATTTAATGCATCAACTAAGTGCCCTATTGGGCGTTCTTTCATGCGTGGTTCACCGGTTAATACGAACTCACCTTTACTTGCAGCAAGTGCTGCGCAAAGAGGACGCATTGCTGTTCCAGCATTACCCAGATATAACTCTAATGGTTCATCTGTTGTAAAAAAACCATTATTACCAACAACTGTACATTGTGTACCACAATCACTTAGTGTGTATTCAATACCAAGACTAGTTAACGCTTTAAGCATGTGCTTAATATCATCACTCACTAATAAATTAGTGATTTTAGTTGTGCCTTTCGCTAATGCTGCAATTAATAAAGCACGATTTGATAAACTCTTTGAGCCTGGTAAAAACACTTCACCATTAATCTTTTTAATAGGGTTTAAAGTTAATTGTTCCACGTTACTTGTTCTCCAGCTCAAAGCTTGTCATAAATTGAATAAGAGCTTTTACACCCTCGATTGGCATCGCATTATATATACTTGCACGCATACCGCCAACAATTCGATGACCTTTTAATGCCAATAAACCAAGCGCTTGTGATTCTGCTAAAAATTTTGCATTTAATTCTTCGTTTTCTAACCAAAAAGGAACATTCATACGACTACGGTAATGCTTATCAATTGTATTTTTATAGAAACTTGAACTATCGATAAAATCATAGAGTAGTTGTGCCTTTTCTGTATTAATTTTTTCTATTTCACTAACACCGCCGCTGTCTTTTAACCATTGAAAAACTAAGCCGGCTAAATACCAAGCATAAGTTGGCGGAGTGTTATGCATAGAGTCATTATCGGCTAATACTTGATAGTTCATAATATTAGGGGTTGTTTTGCGTGCATTGCCTAATAAGTCATCACGAATGATTACAATAGCCAAGCCAGATGGGCCAATATTTTTCTGCGCGCCAGCATAAATAACACCAAACTTACTGACGTCTATTTCATGCGATAAAATAGTTGAAGACATATCAGCAATAAGAGGTACATCACCAGTATCAGGAATATCAAAAATTTCAATGCCGTTAACCGTTTCATTAGGACAGTAATGCACATAACTTGCGTCACTTGATAACGGCCATTCACTAAAAGGTTTTACTGTTGTTTTACCATCAACCACTTCACTAATATTAATAATATTTACATCACCAATATTTTGCGCTTCTTTTGCTGCTGCTTCAGACCATGAGCCATCAATAATGTAGTCTGCCTTACCACCCTTAGGTAATAAATTTAATGGAATGGCAGCAAATTGTCCTCGACCACCACCGTGACAAAACAATACTTTATAGTTATCAGGAATATTCATTAAATCACGTAGGTCTTGTTCTGCTTTGTCAGCAACCGCAATATATGATGGGCTACGATGGCTCATTTCCATCACTGAACAGCCATGACTTTGCCAATTAATAAACTCTTGCTGTGCTTTTTCCATCACAGGTTTAGGCAACATTGCAGGGCCTGCACAAAAGTTATAAACAGTAGACATAAATAATTGATCCTATAAAGAATGTTGGTTAATTTCAAAAATCTTGAAATTATAGAATAAAAATAGAAAATGGGCGGTGTATAGGCCGCCCATTTTTATGAATAAAAGTAAAAAAGTTTAGTCCTCTGTAGGAGTACTTTCCTCTTCACCTTGTTCATTGTTAGTGCTTTCATTGTTAGCAGGCGTTGAAGCTTGTGAAGCTGTTTCATCAGACTCTGATTCTACAGATTCAGTACCTTCAGATAATAAGGCAACCTCTTCTACTTCATCAATACGCTGTAAAGCAACTACATGCTCATTTTCAGCTGTTTTGATTAAACGTACACCTTGTGTATTACGACCAATAACACTCACTTCATTAACGCGTGTACGAACTAACGTACCGTTATCTGTGATCATCATCATTTCGTCGTTTTCTTCAACTTGTACAGCGCCAATCACTTTACCGTTACGTTCACTGACTTTAATTGAAACCACACCTTTAGTCGCACGACTTTTAGCTGGGTATTCTTCTAAAGCAGTACGTTTACCGTAACCATTTTCAGTTAACGTTAAAATTGGGCCATCATTTTTAGGTACGATAAGCGATACAACTTTTTGTTCACCTTCTAAACGAATGCCGCGAACACCTGTTGCTGTTCTACCCATAGCACGTAAAGCATGTAACTCTTCACCTGTTTCTGGATCAAGCTTCACTTCACCAGTTTCACTATCACGTTGCTTTTCGTTAAATCGAACAACTTTACCTTCGTCTGAGAACAACATAATGTCATTTTCACCGTTAGTAATATCAACACCAATAAGTGTGTCATCATCGCGAAGATTTAAGGCAATAATACCGCCATTACGTTGATTTGAATAAGCCGTTAATGGTGTTTTCTTCACAGTACCTGAAGCAGTTGCCATGATAATAAACTTGTCTTCTTCGTATTCACGTACAGGTAGTATTGCTGTGATACGCTCATCTTCAGCTAATGGAAGAATATTAACAATTGGACGACCACGCGCTGTGCGGCTCGCTAATGGTAATTGGTACACTTTCAACCAATATAATTTACCACGGTTAGAAAAACATAAAATCGTATCATGCGTATTTGCCACTAATAAACGTTCAATGAAATCTTCTTCTTTCATTTTCGTTGCAGCTTTACCTTTACCACCACGTCGCTGAGCTTCGTAGTCTGATAAAATTTGATATTTAACATAACCCTCATGAGAAAGTGTTACTACAACATCTTCTTCTGAAATTAAGTCTTCTAATGACAAGTCATGTGATGCAGAAGTAATTTCTGTACGACGCTCATCACCAAAGTCATCACGAATAACTTCTAATTCTTCTTTGATAACTTCTAGTAAACGCTCAGGGCTTGATAATATATGCATCAATTCAGCAATTAACTCTAATAAGTCTTTATACTCATTTAGAATTTTTTCATGCTCTAAACCACTTAACTTATACAGCTGTAGCTCAACAATAGCTTTCGCTTGTTGCGCTGTTAGGTAATATAAACCGTCACGAATACCATATTCAGGCTCTAACCATTCAGGACGAGCAGCATGTGTGCCGGCTCTTTCAAGCATGCCACTAACATGACCTAATTCCCAACCTTTCGAAACAAGCGCTTCTTCAGCTTCTTTACGTGATGGTGAATTTTTCACAAGCTCAATAATCGGTTCAATATTCGCTAACGCAATAGATAAACCTTCAAGAATGTGTGCACGTTCACGTGCTTTACGTAATTCAAATATTGTACGACGAGTAACAACTTCACGGCGATGTAATAAAAATGCCTCAAGCATTTCTTTTAAATTAAATAATTTAGGCTGACCTTCAGTTAACGCCACCATATTTAAACCAAACGACACTTGCATTTGCGTTAGTTTATATAAATTATTTAAAACAACTTCACCTACTTCACCACGTTTAATTTCAATCACCATACGCATACCGTCTTTATCAGACTCATCACGTAAGGCAGAAATACCTTCTAAACGTTTTTCCTTCACTAACTCAGCCATTTTTTCAATTAAACGGGCTTTGTTAACTTGGTAAGGTAATTCATGAACAATTATTGTTTCTTTACCTGATTTTTCATCTGCTTGTATTTCAGCACGCGCGCGAATTTTTATTTTACCGCGACCCGTTTTATATGCTTCTTCAATACCAGCACGGCCACTAATAATACCTTGAGTAGGAAAATCAGGACCTGGAATATATTGCAATAAATCGTCAATGGTTAATTCACTGTTGTCAATTAAGGCTAAACAACCATTAATCACTTCAGTTAAATTATGTGGTGGAATATTTGTTGCCATACCTACCGCAATACCAGACGTACCATTCACTAATAAATTAGGAATACGCGTTGGCATAACAGCAGGAATATGTTCCGTACCATCATAGTTAGGAACGAAATCTACAGTTTCTTTGTCAAGATCAGCAAGAATTGAATGTGCAATTTTCGCCATGCGTATTTCGGTATAACGCATAGCGGCTGCAGAATCGCCATCAACAGAACCAAAGTTACCTTGGCCATCAACTAGCATGTAACGTAATGAAAATGGTTGTGCCATACGTACAATAGTATCGTATACCGCTGTGTCACCATGAGGGTGATACTTACCTATTACATCACCAACTACACGCGCTGATTTTTTATAAGGTTTATTCCAGTCATTGTTTAGTACATTCATCGCAAATAGCACACGGCGATGAACTGGTTTTAATCCGTCACGTACATCAGGAAGAGCACGGCCAACAATTACGCTCATTGCGTAATCTAAATACGAACCTTTCAGTTCGTCTTCAATATTGACGGGGACGATTTCTTTTGCCAAATCGGTCATATTTCGATGATATCCCTTTATTTATGAAAACTGAGTTTTTACTCAGACAATTGGAAATTATTATTATAGTTACAACAAAATATCTTAACACAAATTAATGCCATGCCAAACAGCTTTATGACACAAAAAAACAGTACAAAAATAGAGCTAAGTCTTAACAGTAATTACCTCAATACAGTCTTATTGATCATTTAATTGTTGACGCTTTTGAATAGCTAACTGTTCAACTTCTTTCGCTAACGCTTTGTCAAAACCAACAAAGAAATATAATTCTGCAATCAAAAATAATGGGCCAATAAACAGTTGTCGTATATCGTCAATAAAAGCAGGTTTAGCTTTTTCATAATGATGACCTAAAAACTGAAATAACCAGCCAATAAGAAACACACCGCCAGCTAACAAAAAGAAATATTGATGTTCACTATATAAAGAAGCATGGTAATAAATAGGGGTGATACAAATAATAGCAATGAGAGCTAATTTAATATTAAGTAGTAAATAATAAGTAAATATAACCAAGGCAACAATCGGCAATACAGAGTGAACCTGCAAATAACCCTTAACTTCAACTGTAAATTGAATACCACTTAATAATAAAGCAAGTGACCATAGTATTAATGGCACACCAATAAAGTGAGTGACGATATTTTTTGTATTTAAATGTACACTTTTATAATCAGATAGGTTGTTTACTAATGACTTCATTATTACAGCACTTAATCAGGTTTCATTTTTCTTATCATAAAATAACATATTTTTACTTATAGGTAATCAAACAGTATATTGTTCACTTATTAGTAACACTGAAAATATGATCAATTCTCAACGCCTTTTCGTTAGTAATATAAGTAATTAACCATGCCAAGTCGTTACTATTATTATTTTGTCGACATAAAGTGCTTCATCAATTGAAAAGCCTAGGCTTCATATCATGATTGGTTTAGAATAATTGTCATTACCTATATACCCAATATGAAACTAATCCATTATGACTGAACCATTAAATGTAAATTTAGATGAAATAGCTAAATTCGAAGAAGTTGCTCACCAGTGGTGGGATCTTCAAGGTGACTTTAAGCCTTTACATCAAATTAACCCGCTTAGACGCCAGTTTATTATTCAACATACAAGTAGTTTATTTGAAAAAAAGGTTATTGATGTTGGTTGTGGTGGCGGTATATTAGCTGAAAGTTTAGCTAAATTAGGAGCTAATGTTACAGGTATAGACATGGGTGAAGAGCCATTAAATATTGCTAGATTACACGCGCTTGATTCTGGTGTTAAGGTTAATTATGAAAAAATTACCGCTGAAGAAAAAGCACAAAGTCATACAGAGCAGTTTGATGTAGTTACTTGTATGGAAATGCTTGAACATGTACCTAGCCCAGAATCTGTCATACAAGCATGTGCTAAATTAGTTAAACCTGGTGGTTATGTGTTTTTTTCAACCTTAAATAAAACCGTTAAATCATATTTAATGGCAATTGTTGCAGCTGAAAAATTATTAAAACTAGTGCCAAATGGTACGCATGATCATGACAAATTTATTAAACCTTCAACCTTAATTGGCTGGGCTGAAAAAGCACAGTTAAAATGTATTGATGCAACAGGTATTCATTATAACCCTATTACCGAGAACCATAAATTAGCACCTGGTTTAGATGTGAATTATATTTTATGTTGTAAAAAGGTTTAGAGAAAACAATGACTAATAGCAAATCAATTAAAGGCGTTTTATTCGATTTAGATGGTACTATTTTAGATACAGCGAATGATTTAGGTGCGGCTTTAAATCATGTGCTTACACATTATAAATTACCTATAGTATCACCAGAAATATTTCGCCCGGTTGCCTCTGATGGTGCGAAAGGTTTATTAGAGCTTGGCTTTGGCAAAGCGATTGAAAACTATGATTATGAAACACTACGTACCATGTTTCTTAATTTTTATGAAAATAATATAGCTACACACACCACTTTATATGATGGCATTAGCGAATTAATCGCCCACTTAGATAAGCAGTCTATTGCATGGGGAATAGTAACTAATAAGCCAGAGGGGCTAACTAAAAAATTACTACCTTATTTTTCTGAATTAAATAGTAGTCAAGTCATGGTGGGTGGCGATTCATTAAACGAACGTAAACCGCACCCTGCGCCGCTACTTTATTCGCTTGAAAAAATAAACGTAAATGCAGAACAATGTTTTTATGTGGGTGATGCACCAAGAGATATTGAAGCAGGTAAACGCGCTAATATGCCGACAATTATCGCCGGCTGGGGTTATATTGACGACTTGGCACAATGTTCAAATTGGCAAGCAGATCATACATTAATGTCTCCTTTAGACATTATTAAGTTACTGTAAAAAAACAGTCAATACACACCTAAAAATTCATGAAGTAGCACATCAAATAGTTAAAATATCTTAACCATTTGATGTGTGTAGCTTTATCACAATCAATAAAGCTATTCTTACATAAGCAAAATAAACGCTTTATTTATAAAGATTCATGAGGTCCAAACACTTCATAATGGATACAAGACTCACATATACCTAGTTTAATCAATTCAGCTTTAGCATAAGCCATAAAACCAACAGGGCCACACAAATAGAAATTGCCCTCTTTCATAGGAAGATCTACTTGGTTGAAATCAATCAAGCCCTTATAAGTGTTGCCTTTATCACTGTTTTCTGATTTGTACCAAGTTGCATAGTGCCAACCTTGGTTTGTACATAAGTCTTTTGTACGTTGTTCAAATGAATGCTCTGCTTCATTTTCACACGCATGGAAATAGTATACTGGTTTATCATAGTTTTCATCGGCAAGCTTTTCTAACATTGCTTGCATTGGCGTCACACCCACACCAGCAGAAACTAACACAACCGGCGCTTCACGATTAACAAAAAAGAAATCACCTGCAGGGGCATGTAAGTCAACTATGTCACCAATATTTAGATTGTCGTGTAAATGATTAGACATCACACCGATGTGCTCACCTGATTCTCTTTTAACAGAAATACGGTAGCTTTTATTATTTGATTGATTAGATAATGAATACTGTCTAATTTCAACGTTATCACTATTTTCTGGTTTAAGCTCAATACCAATATATTGCCCTACTTCATAATCAATCACACTTTGTTGATCCATTGGTTCAAAAGTAAAGCTTGTTACAAGTGACGACTCTTCAGTTTTTTCAACTAAACAAAATGCGCGTTTACCTCGCCATCCACCTTGAGCGCTTTCACGCTCACTGTAGAGTTGTTCTTCACGATTAATGAATACACCTGCCAGTACGCCATAAGCAGCAGCCCAAGCGTTTTCTACTTCTAACGTAAATTGTTCAGGTAACAACTCTCTTAATGTTTCAATTAAATGTGAACCAACTACATCGTAATGTTCAGGCTGAACATGAAAGCTTGTATGTTTTTGCGCAATTCGCTCTACTGCATGTTTTAATACAGCAAGGTTATCTATATTTTTAGCATAAGCTAATATCGCATCGAATAACGCTGTACTTTGACGCCCAGTCGCTTGATTGCTCATGTTAAAAACATCTTTTAATTCTGGGTTAAACGTGAATAATCGTTTGTAGAAGTGTTCAGTTACTGCACTACCTCCAGCTTCTAATAATGGAATGGTACTTTTAACTACTGTGATGTGATTTGTTGTTAACATAAATGCATGCCCTTAAGCTATTAACTATCTAAAATATAAGAAGAATCTATTTGGTTATAACAAGAGTCACGCCACAATAACTTTATCCTTAAAAATCAATAGTATAGATATTTTATTTGGTTAAATATCACATATAAGGGCACAGCCAGTGTCATTATGACTAAGGCATAATTCATATATTGACTCAAAGAAGTCATTTTGACACAATAAAATTATCTGTTTTACAAGGCGTTACATAAATGAATGAAATATCATCAGCCGCATTAATTGAACTTTCGCTAAACTTAACGAAGTGCCTAACCGCCAATAACCGTTTTGATGACTTAATTTCTACGATTAGAAAAGCGATCACTTGTGAAGCCGTTGTTATACTTGCCGTTAAGGGGGATTATTTGGTTCCTCTAGCCTTACAAGGTTTAACTAACGACACACTTGGGCGCCGCTTTATTATTAATGATCACCCTCGCCTAGCACAAATATGCGTATCTAATCGGTTTATTCGTTTTCCAAGTGATTGTCCTAGCCCAGATCCATACGATGGATTATTGATTAATCAAGTCGGTGATTTACCTATTCACGCTTGCTTAGGTATACCGTTACACTTTGAAAAACAATTAATTGGAGTGTTAACATTAGATAGTTTAACAACAGGAATATTTGACGACATTCCCGATAAAACATTAGATATTATTGCAGCCATTACCTCTGTTAGTTTAAATACTGCATTAACACTTGAGCAGCTTGAACGGAATGTTGATCATTCAAAGCAAGTGGTTGCAGCGTTAAGTCAACCGAACGGAATTGTCGAACAAAATGTATTAATTGGTCAAAGCTCTGCAATGCTGGCCTTAAAAAAAGAAATTACCTTAGTTGCTTCTTCTCAGTATAACGTACTTATTCAAGGTGAAAGTGGTTCAGGAAAAGAGTTAGTTGCTCATGATATTCATCAACAATCAATGCGAAATTCAGCTCCTATCGTATACGTTAACTGTGCTGCATTACCGGATAATTTAATTGAAAGTGAATTATTCGGGCATATTAAAGGCGCTTTTACTGGGGCAGACAAAAACAGAGCCGGAAAATTTGTTATTGCAAATGGCGGTACCTTATTTTTAGATGAAGTTGGTGAGCTTCCCTTAAATGCACAAAGTAAATTATTAAGGGCAATTCAAAGCAATGAAATACAAGCAGTTGGGCAAGACACTATAATTAATGTTGATGTACGAATTATCGCGGCAACCAACCGTAACCTTCAACGAGAAGTTGAAAAAGGAAGTTTTCGTTCAGACCTTTATCACCGTCTAAATGTATATCCAATTAAAATTCCTGCATTAAGAGCTAGACGCGGAGACGTAGAAATTCTTACCGGTTTTTTTATTGAAAAGATAAAACGTAAGCTCGGCATTAAACAATTAAAAACATCAGCCGATGTGATTCAATATTTATCGCATTACAATTGGCCTGGAAACGTACGAGAATTAGAGCACCTATTAAGCCGAGCAGCATTAAAAGCCTTATCTGAACAAAAAAATAAAGCGATAGTCAAAATACGATTAACCGATTGCGACAACTTAACAAACACAGTAAATACAAATCAATTGAATATGATAGATGCAGTAACTACCAATAAAGGTGCATCTACACTAAACTCAATCAATTTAAGACAAGAGGTTAACGACTTTCAAAAAAAATTAATCAGCCGTATCTTAACTGAAGAAAAAGGAAACTGGAGTTCTGCAGCTAAACGTTTAGATATTGACCGAGCTAATTTAAATAGGTTAGCAAAACGGCTTGATATTAAAGTGATAAAATCGATTAATTAATATCGAATTTTTTACCGTTATTCCACTCAAAAAAGTTGAAAATAGTGAAGGTGTATTTTAGCTAAAAAAGCAATAAATAAAATTATTTTTTTGCTAAAAAAGCTAAAAAAATGTTTGCCTTTCTTAAAAAGTAAAATAAAAAAGAACCATTGAGTTAGTAACTACTAACACAAGAAGTTTTTCACATTTTTGGCATGTTTTTTACTTCTTGCAAATAGATCGAAACCTCATTATCTTGTGTCTATAAAAATAAAAACCCCAAGATGTTGTGTGTGATTCACACAAACAGCACAATTGGTATGCAATTCGAATAATACATGTTCGTTATTGAAAAAACTCAAAAAATAACAATGATAATTACGGAAAATAGACCTTCATGAACAATAATCTCTTCGTTACAAAGCGCAATGGTGGAAAAGAAACAATTGACCTTGAAAAAATCCATAAAGTCATCGCATGGGCTGCAGAAGGTCTTGAAGATGTATCGGTTTCTCAAGTAGAGTTAAAATCTCATATTCAATTTTATGATGGTATAAAAACCTCAGATATTCATGAAACAATTATTAAGTCGGCTGCCGATTTAATCTCTGAAGAAACACCTGATTATCAGTATTTAGCTGCACGATTAGCGGTATTTCATTTACGTAAAAAAGCTTATGGCCAATTTGAACCACCAAAATTATTCGACCAAATTAAAAAAATGGTTGCTGCAGGCAAGTACGATGAGCATTTATTAGTTGATTATACTGAAGATGAATATCAAGCAATGGAAAACATTCTTGACCATAGCCGTGATTTAGATTTTAGTTACGCAGCAGTTAAACAATTAGAAGGCAAGTACTTAGTACAAAACCGTGTTTCTGGTGAAATATATGAAAGCGCTCAGTTTTTATATATTTTAGTGGCCGCTTGTTTGTTTGCTAAATACCCGAAAGATACGCGTTTAAGTTATATAGAAGGCTTTTATAACGCAATTTCTACTTTTAAAATTTCATTGCCAACACCAATAATGGCCGGTGTTCGTACTCCTACACGCCAGTTTTCATCATGTGTATTAATTGAGTGTGGTGATAGTTTAGATTCAATTAACGCAACATCTAGCGCAATTGTTAAATATGTTTCTCAGCGCGCAGGTATTGGGGTAAATGCAGGTAACATTCGCGCACTCGGTAGTAATATTCGTGGTGGTGAAGCATTTCATACAGGTTGTATTCCTTTTTATAAACACTTTCAAACAGCAGTAAAAAGCTGTTCACAAGGTGGTGTACGAGGCGGCGCAGCAACACTATTTTACCCATTGTGGCATTTAGAAGTTGAAAGCTTACTGGTATTAAAAAACAACCGTGGTGTAGATGACAACCGTGTTCGTCATTTAGATTACGGTGTGCAGTTTAATAAGCTCATGTATCAACGCCTAATTAAAGGTGAGTCAATTACGTTATTTAGTCCAAGTGATGTACCTGGTTTATACGATGCTTTCTTTGCCGACCAAGAAGAATTTGAGCGCTTATATGAATTATATGAAGCAGACAGCTCTATTCGCAAAAAACGTTTAAAAGCTATCGAGTTATTTAGTTTATTTGCTCAAGAACGTGCAAGTACAGGCCGCATTTATTTACAAAATGTTGACCACTGTAATACACATAGCCCATTTGAACCATCAGTAGCGCCAATTAAGCAAAGTAACCTATGTTTAGAAATTGCTTTGCCGACAAAGCCATTACAAGAAATTAATGATCCAAATGGTGAAATTGCTTTATGTACTTTGTCTGCATTTAACTTAGGTGCCATCGATAGCTTAGATGAATTAGAAGGGCTAGCTGATTTAGCTGTACGTGCTCTTGATAACTTACTTGATTACCAAGATTACCCTGTACCAGCAGCATACACTGCATCAATGGGCAGAAGAACATTAGGTATAGGCGTTATTAACTATGCATATTACCTAGCTAAAAATGGTGTTTACTACTCAAACGGTAGTGCAAATAACCTAACACACCGTACATTTGAAGCGATTCAGTATTACTTACTAAAAGCATCAAATACATTAGCTAAAGAAAAAGGTCCTTGTCCTTTATTTAATGAAACGCGTTTATCAAAAGGCATTTTGCCAATTGATACTTATAAAAAAGATGTAGATAAAATAACGAGTGAAAAACTTCATCTAGATTGGGATACATTACGTACTGATATTAAGGAGTATGGTGTTCGAAACTCAACGGTTTCTGCATTAATGCCTTCAGAAACATCTTCACAAATCTCAAATGCCACTAACGGTATTGAGCCACCTCGTGGCTTAATCAGCGTTAAAGCAAGTAAAGATGGTGTATTGAAGCAAGTAGTACCTGAATACAAAAAGCTTAAAGATAACTATGAATTGTTATGGAACATGCCAAACAACGATGGTTACCTTGAATTAGTTGGCATTATGCAAAAGTTTATTGACCAAACAATTTCAGCTAATACTAACTACGACCCTGCACGTTTTGAAGGCGGGAAAGTACCCGTTAAACAAATCATCAAAGATTTATTAACCGCATATAAATTAGGTGTTAAGACTATGTACTACCACAACACGCGTGATGGTGCTTCAGACATACTTAATGATGGTGATGAAGACTGTGCAGGCGGTGCATGTAAAATCTAAACCATAGTACATAGAAAGTCACAACGATGAGCTTCTATTACTTAATAATAGAAGCTTAATAAGCTTTGATGATTAAATAATCAATAAAAATTATCGAAGAATTAACGGTTACATCAAAAGTAATCGTTCAAGGAGAAAAATGAATGTCGTACACTACGTTTAATCAAACGCCAACGAATGCTTTAACTGAACCTATGTTTTTAGGTAACAGTGTGAATGTTTCTCGATATGATCAACAACGCTATATGTCGTTTGAAAAACTAATAGAGAAGCAACTTTCGTTTTTTTGGCGTCCTGAAGAAATAGACGTATCTAAAGACCGCGCCGACTGGCAAAGCTTAACAGCACCAGAAAAGCACATATTCATTTCTAACTTAAAGTACCAAACGTTACTTGATAGCATGGCTGCACGCTCTGTTAATGCAATGCTATTACCTTTAGTTTCATTACCTGAATTAGAAACATGGATTGAAACATGGGCATTTAGTGAAACTATTCACTCACGTTCATACACGCACATATTACGTAATTTATTTACAGAGCCGGGTGAGATTTTCGACGATATAGTTGTGAACCCTGCCATATTAAAACGTGCAACTAGCATTTCAAAATACTTTGATGAAGTCATTTTAATCACGCAATTACTACAGTCTCAAGGTGAAGGCGAATACCAAGTTGACGGTAGAACCGTTGAAGTTAGCAAGCGTAAAGTTAAAGAGAAATTATTTTTAGCAATATGTTCTGTGAATGCACTTGAAGCCATTCGCTTCTATGTGAGCTTTGCTTGTTCTTTTGCTTTTGCAGAACGCGAACTACTTGAAGGTAATGCAAAAATAATTAAACTCATTGCTCGCGATGAAGCGCTACATTTAACAGGTACACAACACATTTTAAATAACTGGTTTTCTGGTAAAGATGATCCTGAAATGAAAGAAATTTCAACTGAGCTTTATGAGCAAGGTCGTCAAATTTTCTTAAATGTAGTTGAACAAGAAAAAGAATGGGCTAATTATTTATTTAAAGACGGTTCAATGATTGGGTTAAATGCTGAAATTTTAAATCAATACATTGAATACATTAGTAACCAACGTATGACTGCAATTGGCTACGATGCACCATTTGATATTAAAAGTAACCCATTACCTTGGATGAATGCTTACTTAGTTAGTGATAATGTACAGGTTGCTCCTCAAGAAACTGAAATATCAAGCTACCTCGTTGGGCAAGTTGACGCTTCAGTAGCAGCGGATGATTTTGATGACTTTTCTCTTTAAGTTATCACTAATTCACTTGCATACGTTATTATCTAACACTCATTAACAAGCACAATATACTGACGTGGAATATACAATAACGGTAAACAACAAGACTGTTGTTTACCGTGACAAACGCCAATCAATATTAACTTGTTTAGAACAAGCCAATGTTGAAGTAGACTTTCATTGTCGTGATGGTTTTTGTGGTGCCTGTCGTATTAAGCTCAACCAAGGACAAGTCAACTACCCTCATGGCGAACCTTTAGCCTTTGTTGGTGAAGGCGAAGTACTTGCTTGTTGCTGTAGACCTACATCAAATATTAATATCACTGTAGAATAAGCTTTCAGCTTTTCACCATCAAGAAAGATAGTAGCAATTGATAATAACCCTACTAATAACGCTTGAGCACGACAAAATTGAGATAAAAAAAACGCATCTAAAAAGATGCGTTATAAATAACATGAAAACTCAAGGGGATTATGCCTCTTAATATATAAGACCTGACTTTCCAGTTTTTCTTTCCATTTAAATTATTTATTCATGTAAATTTATTAATAAATAACGTGAATCAGCAAATGAATCTAAATATTATTGATATTATCCATTAACAATCGCGCATGCTGTAAAATATTTTCACGTACTTCTGGTGTTTTCTTTAACCAATTAGCATACACCATTCTAGTACGAGGGTTGTTACCTAAGGTACTTTGATGTTTATTCATAAAGTGCCAATATAATGAGTTTAGTGGACATGCATCGTCAGTATCAATACTTTTTACGTTGTAAGCACAATCACTACAATAATCACTCATTTTATTAATATAGTTACCACTGGCTGCATAAGCTTTAGAGCCAACAATTCCGCCATCAGCAAATTGGCTCATGCCTCGTGTATTTGGCATCTCAACCCATTCTATCGCATCAATATAAATACCTAGGTACCATTCATCAACCTGATCTGGATGAATTCCAGTAATCAAACAGAAATTTCCCGTCACCATTAAGCGCTGAATATGATGCGCATAAGCATAATCAAGTGATTGATTAATAGCATGTGACATACAACGCATATTTGTTTTGCCTGTCCAAAACCACTCAGGTAAGTTCTGTGTTGCAGATAAATGGTTCAATGTTGAGTACGTTGGCATATTTAACCAATAAACGCCTCTTACAAATTCACGCCAACCGAGGATCTGTCGAATAAACCCCTCTATTTGAGCTAATGTAATAGCTCCTTTTGCATTGATAAAAGCGGCTAACGCTCGTTCAATAACAAGCGATGGACTAATCATTTTTGTATTAAGCGCAAATGATAAACGTGAGTGGTAAAGAGACCATTGTTTTTGCTCTGTTAATGTATCTAGCTTTCCTGTCATCGCATCTTGGAATCGTCCAAAGTTAATCAAACAATGTTGACAAAAATACTCAAGTAAAGCCAAAGATTCTTTTCTAGAAATCGGCCATAACAAGTACTTTGGCGCATGGCCTATCGTCTTAATACGATGACGTTCAAGTCTGTCAATAATATCGCTAACGTCTGCACTAAAGTTTAATGGTTCAGGCACGCTAACAAAGTCGTTAGGTTTTAATTTGTTACGGTTTTCACTATCGTAATTCCATTGCCCTCCTTCGGGCTCTGCACCGTTCATTAATACATTGAAGCGCACACGCATTTTTCGATAAAAGGCTTCCATGCGATGTTTTTTGTTTTTAGTGAAGTATTTCTTTAATTCATCGTCTTTTAAATAAAAGTGCTCGCTTTCATACTCAGTGCATTTTATTGATAACTTTTGTGTATAACGGTGTAATTGTTCTCGTAAACGGTATTCATCAGCTAATTGATACTCAAAATGTTCGATGTCGTGTTGTTCAAATAGAACATCTAAAAGCTCATCTAAACACTTATATTGAATAGTATCATCTAACGTTAAATGAATAACCTGATGACCGGCTTTTTTTAATGCATTTGCAAAAGCAGACATGGCAGCAAAGAAGGCACAGACCTTTTTAATATGATGCGTGGTGTATGTGGATTCTTGATGTAATTCAGCAATGACATAATAGGTATTATCATCACATGAAGAAAACCAAGAATGCGCTGCATTTAATTGGTCTCCTAAAATAAGTCGTAATTTACGCTTAATCATAAGGTTATTTCTCATTGCTATTTTTACGTTGTTTTATGCACTTTTTTGAGCAGTACTTCACTTGCTCCCAATCTCTTTGCCACTTTTTTCGCCATGTAAATTCTCTTTTACACACAAGGCAAACTTTTCTTGGTAGTTCTGATTTTTTCATTTCGACGGTCTAACATGACAATTCAGTAAACGGTGAGACTCTACTTTAACTGACGGTTTATTACGCCAGCTCCACAGCAGAGCTTGCGCTTCTTTATAACTTTGTTTGATATCAACAATAGGCTTAGGGTAATCAACACCTAAATTAATGTTATACATAACTTGTTCCATTGAAGATAACTGCCAAGGTGAGTGTAATAAAGGCGTAGGCACTTCAGATAAAGCCGGTAACCAACGTTTAACAAAGCTACCTGATGGATCCTTTTCTTCCCCTTGCTTTACGGGGTTGTAAATTCTAATGGTATTAATGCCTGTAACACCTGCTTGCATTTGAAATTGGCTATAATGAATACCTGGCTCAAAATCTAAAAATAACCTCGCCAAGTGTTTTACGCCTAACCGCCAGTCCACTTGTAAATGATGGCTTAAAAAGCTAACAAGCATTGCGCGCATTCTAAAGTTTAAATAGCCTGTATGTTGCAAGCTTCTCATACATGCATCAACCATAGGCACACCTGTATTACCTGTTTCCCACGCTTTAAGCCTAATATCTTTTAACTCCCCCTGAAGCCAAGGTAACGTTAAGTAACCTCGGTTAACTGGACGGTTTTCCATAGCACATTCACTTTCAAATTTTTGTATAAAGTGACAATGCCAGTGTAAACGAGAACTGAAAGCCACTAAGCTTCTTCGACACCCTTTTTTAGCCCAGTGAGTTAACATTTCTTGATAAACTTGCCGAACACTGATATTTCCCCACGCAAGGTAAGCACTTAAACGAGAACAGAATTGTTGGCTGAATTCAGGGCTTGATAAGTTATATGCATAAGATTGCCCTCGTTCGTCAAAAAATGATTGAAGTGTTTCACGTGCGGCTTTTTCGCCACCTTGTTGAAAGTTACCAACTTCTTTTGGTAAGCTCTGTGAAATTTCTTCAAGTTGACATGCATTCTCTGGTAAATTAGCCCAAGTAATAGCTGTAATATCAGAATCAGCCAACGGTGCTTTCATTACTTTTTTCCAGTTTTTATCCCAATCGGTTCGGTGTGTGAGGCCTCTAACAACTGCCGCATAAGAACACTCATGCCAAACAATGTTATTTTGATCACACCAAATTTTTACCGCAATATCTCGTTGGTAAGTGACATCTAAACCTACTTCTTGATGTGAGAACAACCCATGAATATTAAAGTGTTGATGGAGGTAAGATAAGCTATCTACTGCAGTACCTTTCAAGCAAATCAGTGCACTTTTAGGGACCTGCTCTTGAATATCTTTGAGGGAAGACAATATAAACTGCCAGTGTCTGCCTGAATAATGTTTATCGTTTAATAGTATTGGCTCAAAGCAGTAAACTAAAAGAACTGGTAGCCCTGTTTTTTTGGCTTCAAGTAATGGAGCATGATCACTCAACCTAAGATCACGCTTTAACCAGACAACAACAATACCCATTGATTAACCTTAACAAAACTATTTTACTTCGTGCTATTAATCAACATCACATTATGTGATGCTGTTAGCATTGATGTAAAAATAGATACTATTAACTAAACCAATTAATACGTTATGAAACGTAAGAAGGCTCACCAATAAAGTGTAGTTAAGAATTAAATAGAAAAGATAAATAAAAAGTTTATAACAAGGCGGTTTTTTTAATCAAAGCGCTTTCAATGCCCTGTAACACTATTGCTATTTCCTTAAATATATTATCAAGCAGTAATGGTAATTCCTGATGCTCTATATCACCCAGTAAAAGTATACTGTCTAATGATTTAACGTAATTATATAACTCTGTCGCGGCAATAGACCCACTAACACCTTTTAAGGTGTGAGTGACGTTTTTCAATGTTTCAATATCTCTATTAATAAAAGCTATATTGAGTTTTTCTGCATCTTTTCCATGCGCTTGATGAAACATTGATAACACATCATAAAATATAGCTTCTGTGTTTAAGACATTCGCCAAGCCAGTCACTATATCAATGCCAGGAAGTAGCCGATCACCTTGTGTTTTTTGATTATTCATATTTTTTATTAAGCTCTTTAAGCAAGTAAATAACTATGAAGATAAGGTATTATAAAGTTAGATTACCAAATGTATGATACTTCTACGACGTTTCCGGTTGAGTTGTATTCAAGCGAGTAAGAAAGTTCTTTAACCAGCTCTACCCCACGACCACTTAACTTCGTAATGTCAGCCTGATTATTTTTATTGTCATCGATATATTGTTCAACATCAAACCCACTACCAGTATCACTCACTTTAATAATTAATTTATTATTATTCGCTGTTTTATACAAAGACAAATCAATTTCTATTGAGCCTTCTGTTAAATTCGTTAAACGCTGCTGTCTTTCTTGATAATACGTTGCAAAACCTTCTGCTGTAGATTTTAATGTTGAATCTAACTTTAATAAACCATGATCTAACGCATTAACAAACAGCTCTGTGAAAATCGTATAAATAGACTGAAAATGGTCATTTTCTTCTTCTAATTCTTGCATTTGACTCATAGCAATAGGAATAGGATTTACTGTTACGAGCTTTTCAGCATTCAATACTAACTGCCATTGCCATAACAATAATGCATTATCAAGCTCTTCAATTGTCAGCTCTTGATCAAAGGGAGCTTTAGTTAATACCTGACTTGATGATTCCCAGCCACCACACGGTAAAACAATAATAGATAAGTCATCTTCTTGTACACCGCCAGCAGAGAATTGATTAATCTCTTGCATTAAACGCTGGGCAATGTCATCTTGATCGGCAAATGATTTAATGCACTGTTCAAAACGAAATATGTCATACATTTCACCTTCAGGGCTCCTTGCTTCAAGAACTCCATCGCTCACCATAACGACATTATCATTGTTGGCAATAGGTAATACTGAAACATTTACATCGTCAAATAAACGCTCTAATACACCTAACGGTGGATGTATCGAAGGTAGCTTTTCTTTTATGTTAGCTTCATTATCAATTACATATATGTCAGGTAAGCCAGCATTAAATGCATATAAAACATCTTCACTTATTGATATTTTTACGAAAGCAACCGCTAAAAATAAATCTTTGGGAAGTAAATGATATAACTGCTGATTAACCTGCTTTATAATTTGCTCAAACGAAAAACCTTTACGTGTCATGGCTCTAAATGTTTCAGCTAGAGGTATTGCGCCAATTGAAGAACGTAATCCGTGACCAGTAAAATCCCCCAATAACGCATGTACATCACCATTCGGACATAAAGCGGTTAGCTGTATATCACCACTAAATAACATAGCAGGCTGTTTTGCAATATCTATTCTATCAAGCAAAACATTACGCGATTCAATCACGTCTGACATTAATTTTTCAGCAAGCTCAGCATCTTTTTGTTGTTCATGTTGTAGTAATTTTACTTGGCTATACAAATCACTAATACGTTGAATAGATTTTATTTTCGCTTTAAAAACCTCTGACGAGAATGGGCGAACTAAAACACCATCACCACCTGCTTCAATGCTATCAATATACGCTTCGTCGCTATCTAAGCTGGTAATAAATATCAGTGGTGCTAATGAATCTTCATGTGAGATTTTTTTTATTTTCTTTGCCGCTTCATAACCATTCATGACTGGCATATTAATATCCATCAACACTAAATCAGGTTGATGTTTGATATACATTTCTATCGCTTCTTTGCCATTATTGGCAGTCACTACTTGGTAGGATTGTTCACCTAATAAATGAGAAAGAATCGTACATTGCATTAATGAGTCATCAACAACTAACGCAAGCTTTTCTTTAGAGCTAGTGTCAATACCACTCATTATTATTTCTCAATTTCCATTAATCGATTAAATTGCGCAATATATAATACTTTATAAACACTTTCATTCGCATTTTTAATAAGGATGTTACTACCATTATTCACAGTAAAATCTTTTAATAATAAAATCATGCCTAGTGCAGAGCTGTCCATATAGGTCGTAGACTTCAAGTCTAAAATAAATGTTCCGTTGTTAATTTCAGAATCACAATATGCATCTCTAAAGCTTTGATGCAATGAAAAGTCGAAACGTTCTTCAACATAAATGGTCACGACTTTACCGTCTTCTGAAACTTCATGGTTTACCGACATTATTACCTCCGTCAATATAATTAAAGTTATGCTTAACTATTATTTTCAGTATAGAAAACAATTGCGTAAATAGCCTAATAATTTTATTGATTAGCATTCAAAGTCTAGAAATATTAGTTTGTATCATATAATAATGACACAAGCTTCAGGCTGACTGGCGTTTATTGTTAATAATTATAAAAACTTACCAATAAATTTTCAGTTAACAATAAAGTGAGAAATTGATAGAAAGGCACGGTTGAAAGGTACTTTCACGCGTGAAAGCGTGAAAGTTTAATGACATTTAAACGGGTTTATTCGTCTTTTTCTGTTAAACCACCACCAGTACGTTTTTTAATAGGCATTGTACCTGCATCCTCAATACTAAAACGAATAGGTTTTTTCACCTTTTTAGTCACTTTAGTTTTCTTATTAACTGATTTATCGGTTGGTTTTTTACTGGCCACTTTCTTTTTCTGAACTTTCGGTTTCAAACCAGTAAATTTAGCTTTTAAACCATCTATAACACTGAACTCCAATGGCATTTGTAAAAAGCCTTCGATATTCTTAAAGCTTATCCAGTCTTTAGGGCCAACGAATGCAATAGCATCACCTGTACTACCTGCTCTACCTGTTCGGCCAATGCGATGAACAAACTCTTCACTGTGTTTAGGTAAATCAAAATTAATAACATGTGACACATTCACTAAATCTAAGCCTCGTGAAGCTAAATCAGTGGTAACTAATATTTTATGAAAGCCTTTACTGAACGACTCCATAATTTTATTACGCTGGCTTTGGTTAAGTTCACCACTTAACGCCAACGTACTATGCCCTTCACTTGCTAGCTTTTGTGCTAGACGTTCAGTGTCATCACGTGTTGCCGTGAAAATAATCATTTGCTGATAAGTTTCATTTTCTAAGAAATGCGTTAATAAGCTTTCTTTGTGCGTTAAGTTATCTGCTAAATAAAAACGTTTAGTAATGTCTTTATGTTCAGTATGAGCATGACCAATAGCAATGCGTTTAGGGCTCTTTAATAGCGCCATTGCAAAGTCATTGACTTGTGCATGCTCTAATGTTGCTGAAAACATTAAGGTTTGACGCTTTCTATGATCAGCCGCCTTATTAATTTTAGTTAGCTGCTCGGCAAAACCTAAATCTAACATGCGATCAGCTTCATCTAATATTAATAGCTCTAAGCCATGTAAATAAAAGTGACCTTGATCTAAATGGTCAGTTAAACGCCCCGGTGTAGCAACAATAAAATGAGGCTCTTTTTCTAAGACTTTCACTTGATCGTTAAAGTTTTCACCACCAAGAATTAGTACTGATTTAAAAGAAGTGTTTGAAACAAATAAACGAAGCTGGCTAAATACCTGTTTTGCAAGCTCTCGAGTTGGCATTAAAATTAACACTCGAGGATCTCGTTTAGATAACGCTCTATTTTTCGTTAAGCGCTGTAATGCCGGTAATAAAAACGCAAGTGTTTTACCCGAGCCAGTTTTTGACGAAGCAATTAAATCATGCCCAGCCATTGCTGCAGGTATTGCTTGTGATTGAATATCAGTAGGCTCTGTAAAACCTAAATGTTCAATCGTTGTTTGTATTTTTCTATCTAAACCAAAATCAATAAATTGCAAAAAAAACTCCAATCAAAAATTTACTCAGCCTTTAAATATTTTTCATGTTTATTTATAGACTTAATAATAAAAATAAATACGTTACTAGTTGCAGTAAAAAGGTTTAGCTATCACGATAATGTATTATTAATACAGGCAGTACGTATCAACAATACTATAAATCATCGCCATAGCGAAAAACCTACTTAGCTACGTTAGTAAAGTATTTTTATACTATAGATTAACTATTCGCAATGCGCTCAGCAATTGCCGCTAATGCTAAATCAATTCGTGCTAGTACTTTTTCTTTTGGTAAAAGTGCTAACGTAATATCAAGCGAAGGTGAATTACCTGCGCCTGTAGCAGCTACACGTAAAGGCATACCGACTTTACCCATTCCTACTTCTAACTCTTGTGCGGTTGCATCAATTTGCGCATGAATACTTTCTGCTGACCAATCATCTAATTGTGCTAATTTCTCTTTCACAACTTCTAATGGTTTTTGCGCAACTGGGCGTAAATGCTTTTTCAATGCAGAGGCATCAAACTCAGTAAAGTCTTGGTAAAAGTACGTTGAAATAGCAGCCATTTCTTTTAACGTTTTTACGCGGTCAGCTTGCACTTTTACTATTTCTTCTAACGCTGGGCCATTGTCTGTTGCAATACCTTGATCAGCCATATGCCACGCTAAATGCTCAGCTACATAGCTAGGTGCTAATGTTTTCATGTAGTGTTGGTTTACCCAAATTAACTTATCTGTGTTAAACGCAGAAGGCGCTCGGTTACAGCCTGTTAAATCAAATAGCTCAATCATTTCTTCACGTGAGAAAATTTCTTGATCACCATGAGACCAACCTAAACGTACTAGGTAGTTTAATAATGCTTCTGGTAAGTAACCGTCATCACGATATTGCATGACACTTACCGCACCATGGCGTTTAGATAAACGCTTACCGTCGTCACCTAAAATCATAGGAATATGTGCATATTCAGGTAATTCAGCACCTAATGCTTTAAGAATGTTAATTTGTTTTGGTGTGTTGCTGATATGGTCATCACCACGCACTACATGTGATACTTTCATATCCCAATCATCAACTACAACGGTTAAGTTATAGGTTGGTGTACCATCAGTACGCGCAAGTATTAAATCATCAAGCTGGCCATTACTAATAGTAATATCGCCTTTAACGATATCTTTAATAACCACATCACCCTCAAGAGGGTTTTTAAAGCGAATAACAAAAGGCTGATTTTCTGGATGATCTGTACGATCACGCCATAAGCCATTGTACTTTTCAATTTCACCTTTCGCTTTTGCTTCTTCACGCATCACATCAACTTCTTCAGGAGTTGAGTAACAACGATATGCATTGCCTGACGCAAGTAATTGATCAATAACTTCTTTGTAACGGTCAAAACGTTCTGTTTGAAAGAAAGGGCCTTTATTCCATGATAAGTTTAACCATGACATGCCATCCATAATTGCATCAACAGACGCTTGCGTAGAACGCTCTAAATCTGTGTCTTCAATACGTAATATAAAATCACCACCATTTTTTTGCGCATATAACCAGCTGTATAAAGCGGTACGAGCGCCACCTACATGCAAATAACCAGTAGGACTAGGTGCAAAACGTGTTGTTAATGTCATGTTGTTCTCACAAAAGTTTATTTTATAATCAAAGGCAATTTGAATATAAAATCTAATTCCAAAAATTAGCGATATTTTATCAGGCTAATTAACGGTAATACACCTTTAAGATGCGCTTTATGAAAGAAAGCGCGAAGTAAAAAAGAAAACAACAATATAAAAAGTTCATAAAGCAATCACTCTGTAGAAAAATAGAACAAGCGATCGTTTATTTATAAAAAAAAAGGAAAAAAATGCGTTATTGTATTGACAGGTTTTTACTTCTCCCTATAATACGCCCCCACAGAGATGGACGATTAGCTCAGTTGGGAGAGCACCGCCCTTACAAGGCGGGGGTCACTGGTTCAAGCCCAGTATCGTCCACCACTTATTTTTAAGTGATTTCTGTTAGTTTTATTGAAAATTTATATCGGACGATTAGCTCAGTTGGGAGAGCACCGCCCTTACAAGGCGGGGGTCACTGGTTCAAGCCCAGTATCGTCCACCAATAAAACACTTTCTATTTTATAGTTACTTACTATATATGGACGATTAGCTCAGTTGGGAGAGCACCGCCCTTACAAGGCGGGGGTCACTGGTTCAAGCCCAGTATCGTCCACCAATAGAAACCCTTTTCTATATAATAATCAAACGATTATACATATGGACGATTAGCTCAGTTGGGAGAGCACCGCCCTTACAAGGCGGGGGTCACTGGTTCAAGCCCAGTATCGTCCACCACTTATTCTTTATAATTTTATATATCATCAATTACGCTACTTGTAATAATTAAACATCTATTTCAAAGCTAACATATTATTTACCTTACTTATTATTTGAATATAAATAAACGTACTGTTAAATAAAATTAATTATTACTGAACAATACGTTTACATTAGCTAAAGACTATATTATTTAATAAATTTTAATCGTCAATTGAACGCTTAAACCCTAAATGAGCTATATCTTTTGGCGAAGCCATTGCCCATGTCCATTCAAAAAAAAGTCTAACTTTACGGTTAAATGTAGGTATTTTTCCTAAATACACCGCTCTCCAAATCATAAAGGCAAGAATACCTGAAAAGCGTATACCGTATATTTCAGCAACGGCTTTGTTATGTCCTATTGAAGCTAACATACCACTTGGAATATAACCGAATGGTGTAGTGTCTTTACCCTTAATTGATGCCACTATATTTTTTGCTAAAGCTTTTGCTTGTCGGTCAGCGAATTGCGCCGTTGGCGGACATAATTGACCAGTTTTAGCATTAGGAACAAGAGAGCAGTCTCCTAACGCCCAAAGCCATTTTTCATCACTATCACCAACCGACATATCAACATTAGTTTTTACTTTACCACGCTCAGTAGGTAAAAATTCATTAGCGATAAAACCATGAGCCGTATTACCAATAGTACAAATAATAGTTGCACCTTCAATGACTTCACCACTAGCCAAAGTAACTTTTTCATGTTCAATTAAGTTTGCACGCGCATTTAAATGAACTTCAATACCTCGTTTTTTAAAGTTCTTTAAGGTATTAGCGCTTAGTTTTTCAGATAATTCAGGTATGAGTCGATCAGTACCATGAACAATAATGACTCGGCAATTTTCTCGTGTCACATTTTTATAATAACGCTGTGCTGAACTAATAAAATCTTCTAATTCACCCGCGGTTTCAACGCCACTAAAGCCACCACCTAAAATAACAAATGTTGTTAATTTTTTTCTACGCT
This sequence comes from Alteromonadaceae bacterium, assembly GCA_023301705.1. Taxonomy (GTDB): domain Bacteria; phylum Pseudomonadota; class Gammaproteobacteria; order Enterobacterales; family Alteromonadaceae; genus JALZUE01. Next base: position 44,186 of record JALZUE010000116.1, read on the forward strand.
CAATGTCTGAATGGATTGTTGCTTGCTCTAATCGCTCAATCACTTGATTTCTAATATAAAGAGCGTCACCTACCGTTTTAAGAGGTAATGCATGTTCCTCTAGACCTGGTAGCATATCAGTATTGACTTTTACGCCAGCAGAAAGAACAATTTGATCAAACTTAATACTATCAACAACATCGTTATGATAATGAACAACCTTATTGGCATAATCGATATTATCAACGGTTACCATTCTAATTTTAGTACGTTTTAACATTAATCGATGTGGAGCTTGAACATGACCTGGTAATAAAGACGCCCCAATGACTTCAGGCAAGAGAGGATTGTAAGTAATAAAGTTGGTTTTACTCAGTAAATATATATCCCAATCTTTAGGTATACTCGACTCAAGTTTTTGTGCAAGCACAACACCTGAAAAACCACCACCAACAATTACAACTTTCTTTCGTTCAATAACGTCCATCTCGCTCTCCACTTATAAAGTTAAATTTTTGTTCTCTATTTAAGCAGACACGATGAAACTACTAATAATTTCGTCACAACAATAATAATGTCATATACTCAAACCTTAAGGGCTCTTTAGGGCTGTTTTAAAGTTCATTTATTCAATTAGGTCAGTATTTTAGCTTTGCTTCATTAAGTACCATTTCAACACTATTTCTTGCTAGTTGATGATAGAAAGGCTTCGCTTGTGTGTAAACCTTAGTCGCAAAGTTAAAACCACTTTCACTTTTCACCAACGCTTTATATAAAGGTATAATCAATTTTCGTCTACCAATATGAAGTAGATATTGTTCAAGCTTTGGCATAATAACTCGGTAATTATTACTTAATGCTAACAAGTACCATACATGGCTAATTTCATCATTGGTACTGTTGGTAAAATCAAAGTGTTCATCTAACGTTATCATTTCATCAATACTAAGATCTCTAGGTAAATTATTAATAAAATATAACCATTCGTGTACTGTCCAGTTTGAAGTTACCAATTGGTTAACCTTGATTTGTGCATTCAATAATAAGTGACTTTGTGCGTCAACTAACCTGAATTTATTGGATGTAGGCTTAAGTGTATCAGTTGGTAAACCTTGCTGAAAAATCCACTCAACTACTTTTTTCTTACTGACTTTATCAGGGTGTTTATTCAGTAGGTTAGCTTCCATGTAAGTCATAAAACTATCACTACTTACACTTTTAAAAGCGTGATCGTTAAAGTATTGTACTAAAAACTTATCAAATACTGCTCGTCCATAAGCATTCTCTAAATACATAAAGAACAATTGACCTTTAATATACGGTATTGAAGTAAAAGCTTCATCGGGGTTTTTACCGCCTAAATCAACATATAGTATGGTCTCGTTAGCAGGTAACTGCGTTAACTGGTGCTGTAAGTGTTGAATACTTAACGACTGCTCCATTAATGCACGTGACTCACCAAAAATTTCTTCCATAATGCGGTTTTCAATATAAGACGTAACCCCTTCGTTTAACCATAAATCTCGCCATGTTTCATTAGTCACTAGATTACCCGACCACGAATGCGCTAGTTCATGTGCAATTAAATTAACTAAGCTCTTATCACCCGCGATAACCGTTGGCGTAATGAATGATAAACGTGGGTTTTCCATGCCACCATATGGGAAACTTGGCGGTAAAATAAGTAAATCGTAACGGCCCCAGCGATAACCACCAAAAAGCTTTTCAGTCACATCAATCATGGCTTGGGTATTATTAAATTCATTAGCTGCTTTATCTAATAGCGGCAGTTCAGCATATACGCCGGTCATATCACTCATTGCTTGAAAGTGTAAATCACCCACTGCCAGAGCTATTAAGTAAGCAGGAATAGCTTGTGGCATAGTAAAGCTATAATCACCATCTTTTGGTGTATTAGGATCATTATTCGCACTCATCACAGCTAATACATTCTTGTTACTACGTATTCTCGCTTTATATGTCATACGTACGCTGGGTGTATCTTGAATAGGTATCCATGAACGTGCATGCACAGGCTGGTTTTGACTATACATAAAGGGCTGATTTTTACTTGCTGTTTGCTCTGCGGTTAACCATTGTAAGCCAGAAGCATGTGATGCACTTTGGTAATAAACCCTCACTTTTTGAACCTGTTTGTTAAAACTATTTGTTAGGTTAACAATTAACTTAGCACCTAATATTTCATCAGTTTGACCTAACTGGTATTTAGCATTAACCCATTGATTATTAGTGTTAATTAAAACAGATTGAATCGTTAAGTCACGAGTATCTAAGATTAGCTCATCGGTGTTTTCTTTATGAATATTTAACGTTAAATCCACAAAGCCTTCAATAATATGTTGTTCAAAGTTAACGGCTAAGTCTAAATAGGCATGCTCAATACTAACATCTTGATAATTAGCGTATGTGTATTCATCTTGATAGGTAGTTGATGATTGCTGAGTTGAGTACTTTTCTGAAGAATGTGCGGGAATACTAATCAAGTGACAGCTCAAAATAACTGCGCATAAATATAAAAAATAACGAAGCACTAACCCTGGTTTAATGTCTTTAATATCACATTGTTGCATGATGATATTTTTTATACGGCTGAACATAATGCTTCCTATCAAAATAGTTATTGTACTACTTACAATAACTGATATGAGTTATGTTGAACCAAGTAAGATAATATTACAAATGCCATTTAATATGAGTCATTACTGTGTTTACTAGCGCCGTAAAGAAAAATTAAAGTATGACAATCAGATTACCTTTAAATAGCCATTAAATAACCATTAAGGTAACCAACGACTATCCCAACGATATTTATAATCACAGTTAACCAATAAGCTCGTCTAAAAGTTAGTTTTTTTGATTTATGTCTAAATAGTTGTTGAGCAAAAGCAGCACCCGCCCAACCACCTAATAATGCCAGCAAGTGTAACGTGCTTTCTGGTGTTCTAAAGCGACCTGTTTGTGCTTTAAACTTATCAAATGCATAATAAAAAAAAGTCACTATGTTTATACCTATCA
>JALZUE010000117.1 GCA_023301705.1 Alteromonadaceae bacterium
GATGTAACTAAATGCAAAGGTACCGCGGTTACTTTTTCAGTAATAATTTGGTCAATAATTGGTGCATCAAACGAAAATGCAATATCAACTACACCATTTAATACACACTTATTTAATTCTCTTTGATTGTACGCCTTGGTCGCAAAGCCTATATCTGAGATATTTTTACTAATTTTATTTAACCATTCCTGTAACGCAATATCCCAAATAGACATCATGCTACCAATGGTGATCATTGATATATTATCATCAACTAACGCCACTTCTTGTTTCGCTTTATGCCACATAAAAATAAGTTCATTAGCGTGTTTTATTAAGCGGTTACCTTCGGGTGTTATTTTAAGCTGCTTTTGGCTTCTATCAAATAACAAGACACCTAAATCATCTTCTAACAATTTAATTCTCGCACTTACTGCTGATTGCGTAATGAATAAATTTTCAGAAGCAACACGAAAATGCAAAGTGCGACTCACTTCTAAAAATGTTTTAAGTAACTCTATTTTCATGATTTTTTCAAACTCGCTAAGGTAATAATGTAAATAATTCAGTGACTAAAAAATCAGTAATATTGACTAAATAAACAGTAAAAACCACCAATCATTTTTTTTTGTTAAACCGTATAAAATTTTAAGTTTTATTGTATACGTTTTTTTAATTAGACTCCGCAATTAATGACAAAACAGTCATAAACAACACAAAAAAAAGCACAAAAAACACAACTAAATTAAGGAAATACCATGAGAATCGCTATTTTATCAAGAAACCCAAATCTATATTCAACACGCCGTTTAAAAGAAGCCGGCGAAGCTCGTGGTCATCAAGTTGATGTAATTGATACCTTACATTGCTATATGGATATTACACAAAGTCGCCCTACTGTTCGTTACCATGGTGAAGAACTACCAAAGTATGATGCGATTATTCCACGTATTGGTGCATCCATTACTTTTTATGGTACGGCCGTGGCAAGACAGTTCGAAATGATGGGTACATTCAACGTAAATGAATCGGTTGCTATTAGCCGTTCAAGAGATAAGTTACGTTCTTTACAATTAATGTCTCGTAAAGGTATTGGTATGCCGCGTACCGGCTTTGCGAACAAAGCCGATAACGCAAAAGATTTAATTAAGAATGTAGGTGGCGCGCCTGTTGTAATTAAATTACTTGAAGGCACACAAGGTATTGGTGTGGTATTGGCCGATACAGCTAAAAGTGCTGAAAGCATTATTGAAGCGTTCATGGGGTTAAAAGCAAATATTCTAGTACAAGAGTTTATTGAAGAAGCTGGTGGTGCAGATATTCGCTGTTTAGTCGTTGGTGGTAAAGTGGTTGCCGCAATGAAACGACAAGGCGCAGAAGGTGAATTTCGATCGAATTTACACCGAGGTGGTAGTGCTCAATTAGTACGTTTGACAAAAGAAGAAAGAGCAACAGCATCAAATGCAGCTAAAGTGATGGGACTAAACGTATGTGGGGTAGATTTACTGCAGTCTAAAAATGGCCCTATGGTGATGGAAGTTAATTCTTCACCTGGTTTAGAAGGTATTGAAAAAGCAACAAATAAAAACATTGCAGGTATGGTTTTCGAGTTTATTGAAAAAAGTGCAGGTAACGCATCAAATAAAACGCGTGGCAAAGGCTAACATTAAGGTTAATACATGATGAAAAAAATCACGATTGGCGGTATTGATATTTTACCTGGCAGCGAAACTAAAATCGCGTTACCTGTAGCAAAACTGTATACCGATGCAGATGTGTCATTACCCATACGCGTTTTTCGTGGCAAAGTTGATGGCCCTACTGTGTTTATTAGTGCGGCTATTCATGGTGATGAATTAAATGGTATTGAAATTATTCGTCGTTTAATGCACCAAAAGAACTTTAAAATTATCCGAGGGACATTAATTGCGGTACCTTTGGTAAATGTTTATGGCGTGGTCAACCAAAGCAGGTATATGCCTGACAGACGTGACTTAAATCGCTGCTTCCCAGGTTCTGCAAAAGGTTCATTAGCAGCAAGAGTCGCGCATATATTTTTAACCGAAATTATTCAACATTGTGATTATGGTATTGATTTACATACGGGTGCAATTCATCGCTCAAATTTCCCACAAATACGGGCAGACTTAACCGATGAAAAAACCAAAGAGCTAGCACAAGCATTTGGCGTTCCCGTCATACTTAACTCAAGTGTTATTGAAGGCTCATTACGTGAATCTGCCGTTAAAAATAATACCCGAGTATTATTATATGAAGCTGGTGAAGCATTACGTTTTGATGAGTTTTCAATTAGAGCAGGAATTAATGGCATTAACAATGTATTAAAAAGCTTAGGTATGGTGCGTAAAACAGCAAAAAGAAAAACTATTTTGCCTTATATTGCTAACAGTAGTGGTTGGTTGCGTGCAAATGCCAGTGGCTTTGTTCATCAAAAAATAACTCTAGGTGAACAAGTTAGTCAAGGTGATGTGTTAGCTGAAATTGGCGGTCCTTATGGCGATATTATTAATACGATTATCGCAACACGTTCAGGTATATTAATTGGTATGCAAAATATTCCATTGGTACAAGAAGGCGAGGCAATGTTTCATATTGCGTACTTTTCTGAAAATGATTCAGAAATTAGTGAACGCATCGAAATAGTACAAGAGCAACTATTACCAGAAATACTTAGTGAATAAGAATTGACTAAGCAACTAAATAAACCACAGTCGCAATAACATTGATCGTTTAACGTACATAAGTTGGAGTAAGTAATGACCGAAATAAATAAAAAAACAAAACCCATTATTGGCTGTTTAGAAACATGTGCATTACCTGAGTTAGGTATTAAAAATATGGATATTCGTATTGATACAGGTGCAAAAACATCATCATTACATGTTGATAATATTAATAAATATTCAGAAAGTGGTGTTACTCGTGTTTCATTTGATATTCACCCAGATATTCATAATGTAAATACCGTAGTCACGTGTCATTCAAAGTTATGCGACATACGAAAAATAAAGTCGTCTAACGGAAAGTCAGAACAGCGATATGTCATTGAAACGCCTATTCATTTAGGTGAATATCAATGGAATATAGAAATAACATTAAGTAACCGAGCGGATATGAGCTACCTCATGTTACTGGGTAGAGAAGGTATTTCAGATAAATTTTTAGTAGATCCTTCTTCGGTATTTTTACATTAAAGCCATAGGCTTATCTAAAAAAACATAAAGTAATCAACCTAATAGTTAATGGCGAAAAATCATGAACGAAATTATTATAGATAAATTACCAACACTTATTAGTGAAGTAATTAAAGCTGAAAATAACGACCAGCTACATGAAGTGTTAGCTGATTTAAGTACATTATTATTCAATGAACAATATGCGCTATTAATTGAGGCCGTACCACACGAAAAGCGCCTTGTTGTTTGGTCGAATTTAACTCAAGAACTGCAGCGTACGGTTTTTGTACAGATAAAAAAAGAAAGCCGCACAGAACTCATTCATATTTTACCCGATGAGCAATGTTTTGAGCTATTAGCACAACTTGATTTTGACGCCGTATTAGAGATTGCCGAAGTATTACCTGATCGTTTTTTAAATTACGCAATTAAGCACTTAGACGAATCACAAAAGGCACTATATCAACAAGCACAACAATATGAACAAACTCAATTAGGTTATTGGGTTGACCATAATTACGTGAGAATTTCTGAAAAACTAAAAACAACCAGTGCAAAGCGTTTAATACAAAAAGGCCTTAATAATTATACAGAAGATTTTTACACCGTTAATAAACAAGGAGCTTTAACCGGTACTGTCAGTATTAATAAATTGATGCTCGTTAATGACGAAAGTATATTAAGTGAAATTACAGAAACAGATATTTTACATTTACATGCTCAAAGTGATTTAGTACTTGCTGCCGAAACATTAATTTTATCCGGTAAAATGTCATTACCGGTTGTCGACAATAATGGCTTATTTATTGGGCGTTTTACCATCGGATTAGCTTACCAAGCTAAAACAGAAAAAAGTGCTAAAGAATTAACCAGTGCGGGTGGTTTAAATAAAGACGAAGACTTATTTGCTAGCGTAAAGCAAAGTGCTAAAAACCGTAGTGTTTGGTTAGGTATTAATTTAATCACTGCCTTTCTTGCTTCTGGTGTTATTGGGTTGTTTGATATCACGCTTCAACAAGTTGTATTATTAGCCGTTTTAATGCCTGTTGTTGCTTCTATGGGCGGAATATCAGGTAGCCAAACATTAACATTAATCGTGCGTGGTTTAGCGTTAGGTCAAATAACACAAGCCAACTTAAGTGCTTTATTAATTAAAGAACTAAAAGTAGGTTTAACTAACGGAATAATATGGTCTTTAATTATAGGAATCATCACTTACTTATGGTTTAACGATTTAGGTATTAGTATTGTATTAGGTATTGCTATTTTAGGTAACTTAATCACTGCTGCTGCCTCTGGGGTTATTATTCCTTCGCTATTAAACAAATGGAAAATTGATCCTGCATTATCCGGTGCAGTGTTACTAACAACTATGACAGATGTTGTTGGTTTTTTTATATTTTTAGGATTAGGTAGCCTTTTTCTTATTTAAAACACTTTAAATATAAAAGGTTGATACACAAATATTTATTAAATTTTAGGTGATAAATTTTATCATGAACATATTTTTAGATCATAAACTAATAACAACAGTAGCTATTATTCTGTTGTCTTACCCTATCAAGCATTACATTACTGTTTGGATAAAATATCATGCTCGCAAACAGAGTATAGATCGCCGGTATTTAACGAATACATTTAAGAATGTATTTAATTTGGTGATTTTAATTTTACTGGCGTATTTATGGAGCTATGAAATACAGCGATTTGCTTTATCAATCGCTGCATTTATTGTCGCTATCGTATTAGCAACGCGTGAATATATTCAATGTTTTATTGGCTTTTTATACGTAACAAGTACAAGACCTTTTAGAATAGGTGATTGGGTACAAACAGGCTCACATTGCGGTGAAGTAACGTCTACTGATTGGGCAAAATTAACCATGTTAGAAATAGACCAAAGTAATTACCAATACACAGGTAAAACATTGTTTATTCCTAATAATCAATTAATCACGCAACCGATTAAAAACTTAAATTATCTAAAACGTTATATTAGCCATAAGTTTTCAATCACAATGAATAGTCATTATAACCCATATCAACATTATGATTTACTAATGACAAATGCACGCACTTACTGTGAAGACTTTCAAAGTGTTGCAGAACGTTATAAAGGGATAATAGAAAGAAGTTTAGACATAACGCTTGCTGATATTGAACCTAAAATCACCATTGAAACAACCGATTTAGGACGTGTAAAAACAACGTTTACATTATTTTGTCCTACGGAGCTTGCTGGTAAAATAGAGCAACAAATCACACAAGATTTTTTCTCATTACAACCACAACCATCGAAAGGTAACATTATAAGCAATGAGTGTATTGAAATAGAATAACAGAATGTTACGTATACTATTCATCACTGACTTAAACTCATGTTAATATAAGACATTAACATGAGTTTAATTAAACATTGATACTTAAGAAGTAAAGATATTTCATGACCAAAACAGCCAGTATACTCACGCCTACATTCACAAAAACCAAACGTAATTTAGCCGACAAAAAAGTATGGGCTAATTTAGCAGGAAGCAGTGCAACTGTTGCTATCTACCAAGCAGCACGTAAGGCAGACGCCCCCGTTTTATTAGTCACTCACGACACACCTTCTGCGTTAAAGTTAGAGCAAGAGCTGGCAAATTTTAGTAACGATGATTTAACTGTATGTATGTTTCCTGATTGGGAAACATTACCGTACGATACCTTTTCACCACATCAAGATATTATTTCACAACGTTTAGC
>JALZUE010000118.1 GCA_023301705.1 Alteromonadaceae bacterium
TATAATAAATAAATATAGTTCTCAACTATTACATTAATAAAAAAATATGAGACATATATTAAATTAAGGGGAAGGGGAGTTTCCATGAAATTAAACAAAATTAGTGCGATTTTAAAGCAAGTTAAAAGTAAGAATAAAAACTTAAGATTTTTTGGAGTAACGTTAACAGCAGCATTAGCTTTACCAACATATGCTGTTGAAGAAACAAAATCTCAGAATGTAAATACTGATAATATTGAACTTATTGAGGTTCATGGTATTGCTGGCGGGTTAGCTGAATCAGCTCGACAAAAACGTTTTGATTCTCGAATTGTTGATGCCATTGTTGCTGAAGATATAGGTAAATTACCTGATAATAATATAGCCGAAGCATTACAACGTATTACAGGTGTTTCAATTGACACTAATTTTGGTGTGGGCCAGTCGGTTACTATTCGAGGTATCTCTGAAAATAGAATTGAGTTAAATGGTCGCTCTACTTCAGGTATAGGTCGTAACGGTATTAGTTTAGATGATTTTCCATCAAGTTTTTTGAAAACAATTGAAGTGATTAAATCGCCAACACCGGAGATGATTGAAGGATCGTTAGGCGGTACAGTTAATATGAAGACTGTTCGACCATTAGAATTAGATAAGCCTGTAGTTGCTTTTAGTTTAGATGGTGAATATGCAGATAAAGCTAGAAACTTAGCGCCTAAGTTTAATATTTCAGCGGGTCAAAATTGGGATTTAGGAGAGTTGGGTGTTTTTGGTGCTTCAGCTGTTTTATCTTATCAAGATCGTGAATTACGCCGTGATGAGTTTATTAATTTGGTTACTCCAACAGATTTAGACTTAGATGGTGATGGAGTTAATGAGCAAGCTAACACTCCTTCAGGGAAGTTTTTAGTTAGAAGCCAAAATACAGTAGAGCAAAGAACTGAAGAACGCGAGCGAACAGCATTTGGCGTATCATTACAGTGGGCACCTGTAAATTCTGATAACTTCGTTTATTTAGATGTTTATGCCACTGAGCTTGACGGCGGTCAAGAAGGGTATTCAATTTTAAATGATAGTGTAGATAATACAGATTTTGTACTTGATAATGCTTTTGGTGATAGTCAGGGTCAACTTCAAAATTTTGGCTCTGGAAGTGTTTTTGTACAACCTAAGTCACAGTCGGATTTTACGACTAATGAATCAACATCAAGTGCAATTGGTGGCGAATTTTATTTAACAGATCAATTAAAAATATCAGCAGAAATTGCATACACAGAATCTGAAGATAGACGTAGAAAATCAGAGTTTAATCTGAGATCTGTTGATCGTGAGCGATTTCAAGCAGATGGTACCATTACGGAAGAATTATTTACAATTACGTTAACACCAAATAATGATCAAGTTCCTGGCCTTATTTTTTCAGAAGAAGATGCACTACTCGACTTAGAAAACTTAGCCATTCGTCAATTTAGTCACCAAAGATTTAATACAGACAATGAAGAAACTGCTATTCGATTTGATATTGAATACTCAGAACCTTTTGCAGGGTTAGATTTTATTTCATCTATTAAGGCTGGTGTTCGTGTAACAGACCGTGAATATGAATTGAATCGAGTTGACCTAAGAGGTGATGATGGTAATGAACTAAAAGATCTTCAAAAAACGTTATCGTTTGATGGTGGACCAATTACCCCTGTATTTGCTGATGAGTTTGTTGAGCAGTTTGGCGGATTCAAAGATATTAATCTTAGTAATACATTCGAACAAAGTGGTATTGCAGGAAATAACGCTTTAACTAGTTATCGGGTTTATGATGCGCGTCTTTTAGCTTATGACATTAATGGCACTTACGATAGGGTACAACAGTTACTTGCGGGTACTAATCGTGCTTTAACAGGTAGCCTTGAAGATAATTTAGTTGCTAATAATGGCTCTTTCGCACAAATAGAAGAAGACACTCAAGCGATATATACACAATTTCATTTGGATTTCGATAACTTATCTGCAGTTGTTGGTGCTCGTTATGTTTCTACTGATTTAACATCTCGTACTTTTGATGAATCAGGTGATAATGATTATTCTGATTTTTTACCAAGTATTAATGCAACATATCAATTATCAGAAGAAACCATTTTACGTTTTGCTGCTGCAAAAGTAATGCGACGAGCCGAATTTGGAGAGTTAAGCCCAGCTTTAAATATTGATAATTCATTAGTTACAGGTACACAAGGTTCTTTTAGATTAGACCCTTCGCGTATTACTCAATATGATTTATCTTTAGAGCATTATTTTGGTCAAGGTGGTTTGATATCTGGTGCAGTATTCTATAAAGATGTTGAATCCTTTACTGTTTCTAGTAGTTCTTGTGTTGCTAGTTCTGAAACAATATCAGGACAAAATGTTACAGAGTTTGCGAATGTCTGTCTTTTAGATGTTGCAGGTGTGAGCCAAGAAAATGTTAATTTTGCAGGATCTGGTCAAGGTCTAGCATTTCTTCAAGATCAGAGAAATGCGGGTTTAACGGGTATTGTTATTGATACTGATGTTAACGGTGGTAATGGTGAAGTTTTTGGTTTGGAATTAGCTTATCAACAACAGTTTGATTTCTTACCTGGTGCCTTTTCTGGTTTAGGCTTTAGTGCAAACTATACTTATGCTGAAAGTGAACAGCCAGACGGTAATGACTTATTGAATATTTCTAATAATACCTTTAATGCTCAACTTTATTGGGAATATGCGAGTTATCAAGTTCGCTTTGCATATAACTGGCGTGATGAATACTTGAATACTCAAGATGAAAAACGTGTACGTCCTGTAGGAGCATTGGCTACAGGTGACTTTAATCGCACAGACCCTGAGGCACCAAATTTTGATCCTACCTTAGGTAATAATTTTCGCGATTCACGAGGCCAATTAGATTTTTCTGCAAGCTATGATTTAAACGAAAACATTACACTTGTTGCAAACGCCGTAAACTTAACAGGAGAACCAATTCGCCAAATTACTGAACTTGGAACTAATTGGAAATATACCGAATCAGATAGTCGTTTTAGTGTGGGTATTCGAGCTCAATTTTAATTCAACCTGACTAAGAGCAATGCTACTTAATATAGGTAGCATTGCTAAAGTGTTATTTTAAGATTGTATGCATTTATGGTGATAACCAAAAAAGTATTAAAACTAGCAAATTTAAGTTTTGATTATTCTGCTTACTTAGTTGTTTTAATGGAATAGTACTTTTTAGTATGAAGTTTTTAATTAGGAGTATAAAACATGACAAAGGTGTCCAAATTACACTTTTATTCATTTGTGTTATTTATTGCGCTTTTTTCTTATTCAAAGGTAAGTTTGGCGAAGTTAGTCAACAATATTGAACAGTTTGATGAAGCTGTATCAATGTTAAAGCCTGGCGATGAAGTTGTGCTTGCAAATGGTGTTTGGAAAGATGTCGAATTAGTTTTCAAAGGTAATGGGTCATCAAAGAAACCTATTCAACTAAAAGCACAATCAACAGGTAAAGTTATTATTACAGGGCAGTCAAATCTAGCCTTTTCAGGGGAATATATAATTGTTTCAGGCCTTGTATTTAAAAATGGTTCTACGCCTACAGGAGAAGTTATTTCTTTTAGAACCTCTAATGAAGATTTAGCTAATCACTCTAGGGTGACTAATACGGTAATTGATAACTTTAGTACAGAACAGCGCCCTATATCTGATTTGTGGGTTGCTATGTATGGTAAGAACAATCGCTTTGATCACAATACGCTTATCAATAAAAGAAATAGAGGCGTTACTCTTGCAGTTAGAATGAATACAGCAGCTAGCCGTAACAATAATCATATTATTGAATATAACTATTTCGGACCAAGACAAATATTAGGCTCTAACGGCGGTGAAACATTAAGGATAGGAACCAGCCACTTTTCACGAGAATATTCAAACACCACTGCCCGTTACAATTATTTTGATCGCACTAATGGTGAGCATGAAATTATTTCTAATAAATCGAGTGGTAATTCTTTAATTAGCAACGTTTTTTTTGAGACTCAAGGTACGCTTACAATGCGTCATGGTCATTTCACTAAAGTTGAAGGAAATTACTTTTTAGGTAACCGTAAACCTAATACTGGCGGAATTCGAATTATTAATGAAAATCAATCAGTAAGTAATAATTACATGTATGGGTTAACAGGTAAGCGATTACGCGGAGCGCTGGTAATTATGAATGGAGTCCCTAATTCACCACCTAATCGCTACGATCCCGTAATTAATTCTAAAATGAATAATAATATTGTTATTGATAGTGACTATATTGAACTTGGCGCTGGTGCAGATGAAGAGCGTTCTGCGGCTCCTTCAACGTCTGAATTTAAAGGTAATATTATTTTAGGTAAGTCTAATTTAACTCCTTTTACTTTATATGATGATATGTCTGGAATTGACTTTAAAGACAACCACCTTAATGAAGAAGCTAGTACACCTATTAAATCTGGTTTCGCGAGCACGACTTATTCAATTAGAACTAATAAGTATGGGTTAAAATCTCCTGAGCAAGCGCTTCTTGATAAAATTGGCTTTGGTGAAATTAAGTTACCAGTAACTAAAAAAGAAGCAGGGGCTAACTTTTACCCTAAAGAAGAGGCTCGTATTACATTTAAAAGTGGTAAAACTATTCAAGTAAAAAGAGGAACAAACACTCTGCTATTAGCTTTAGAGTCTAGCCAAGCAGGAGATATATTATTATTAGAAAATGGCAGTGAATACTTGTTGACAAAATTTGCTGAAATTCATCATCCAATCACAATAATGGCGGCTAAAGGTAATAAACCTATTATTCGATCACAAAAGCCTAATTTTATCAATATAGAAAATGGAGGAGCATTAGAGTTAGAAAACCTTTGGTTTGATGGCGCAGAATCACCTGATTACAAAGGTAATAATGTTATTAGTACGAGTAATAACTCAATGAATATTAATTACTCGTTGTCGGTTCGTAATATTAAAGTAACAGATCTTGATGTGAATGGTTATTTCTATTTTTTTAAAGCCAATGCAGGTACTTTTGCCGACACTATTAATATTCTAGATTCCGAATTTAATAATATTACAGGCGCTATTCTTCAATTAAACAGAGAAGTAGATGATTTAGGTGTGTACAGCGTTGAAAATTTAGTTATCGCTGGAAATACTTTTACCAATGTTAAAGAAGAAGTTGTGACGATTTATCGAGGAGGTAGAGATGAAAGTACCTTTGGCCCAATAGTGACAGTAACCAATAATACGTTAACTAATGTTGGTATGGGATCTACTCATCGTTCAGGTTCATCGATGTATTTTCATGGCGTTCAAAACTTAAATGTTTCAAAAACAACATTGAATCAAAGTGCACCGCTTGAACTTTTCATGACTAATGGTGAGCCAATTACTGTTCTTCAAGATCTTGTACTAAAAGACACAGGAAGAATCCGTGCAAATAATAATGATTATGAAGCATTAAATATCACTTATAAATAATCAAACGATTATTTATAAGTGACTTTTTTATTATTACTGCTGCTTTATCAATAGAGCAGCATAAATAGAGAGAATTCTTCTATCAGTATTATATTGAAATGTTAATGGTTAATAGTTCATTACTATCACGATATTATTTATTTAGGATTTACATGAATACAAAATTAAATGGAAAAAGTATTTTAATTACTGCGGGTGCTCAAGGGATTGGAGAAGCTATTACTAAACACTTTATTGATAGTGGTGCAAATGTAGCTATTCATTATTTTTCTAGTGCAAGTACAGCAAATAAATTGGTTGAATACGCAATTAAAAAAGGAAGAAAGGCTATTGCGATAAGTGGAGATTTAACGAATGAGACTGAAGCCAAAGCGTTAGTTGATCAAACGATTGAAGCGTTAGGAAACTTAGACATACTGATTAATAACGCAGGTTCACTTGTCGCTAGAAAATTGTTAAATGAAATGGAAGAAGGCTTCTGGCGTAAAGTTATGGATATTAACCTTTCGTCTATGATGTTTGTAACACGAGCCGCCTCACCATATCTTGCTAAAAATGAACACAGTAGTATTGTTAATTTAGCTTCTCTTGCTGGGCGCAAAGGTGGGCATCCAGGGTCTTTGGCATATTCTACAAGCAAAGGTGCAATTCTTACTTTTACTCGAGCACTTTCTGTAGAGCTAGGCCCTCAAGGTACTCGAGTAAATGCTGTGGCTCCAGGGCTTATTCTTGGTACGTCTTTTCATAATACACATACAACGACAGAGTCTGCGAATGAAACGATTGCCAGTATTCCTATTCAACGAGCTGGTAATGGGAGCGATGTAGCTCGAGCGGTAGAATATTTGGCATCAGAGTATGATGGTTTCATTACTGGTGCCACCCTAGATATTAATGGTGGCGTTTACAATATGTAATCAGTAATTAAAAAGAATAAAACTATACTAGCTTTGGATACAGTATTTAAATCTAGTAAAACAGTTTAGGATAATAAATATGCTTAAAACAGCTGTTATACACCCAACAATAATGGAAGCACTTGGTCGTTCAGGTCACTTTTCTCAAGTAGTTATTGCTGACGGAAATTTACCTGTTGGTGCTATGAATGGGCCTAATTCTACTACGGTACATTTAAATTTTCGTCCGGGATTATTAGATGCTTTAACTGTACTTGAAGGAATACTTTCTGTTTGCCCTGTTCAAGGGGCTATTGTTATGGAAAAACCAGCGGAAGCGAATGCTGATATTCATCGTTCATATAAAAACTTACTTGGTGACGTAACGTGGGATGAAATGGAACGTTGGTCTTTTTATGACCAAATTAGAGAGCCCACTACTATTTTGATTATCCAAACAGGTGAACAACGCCGATTTGCTAATATTATTCTTACTGTGGGAGTGGTAAAAATGGTAGAAGAAAGTAACTTTTAATCATTGGGTATACTTAAGTATATACCTAATGATTCAAGTTGAAATAATGTATAAATGAATTTTTATAATAAATAATAATAAACCCGCACATTGATGATGGGGTAAATACTGATTACAGGTTAGCTCTTTTGACTGACTTATAATTAAAGGTATTTTAATAGATTTTAGGGAGTAAAATGTGTCTGCACTGATTAAAATTATTTTGGGTTTTGGCCCTGCTTTTTTAGCTATTGGTTATACCATTGGTACAGGTAGTGTTACAGCAATGATTGTAGCCGGTAGTACTTTTGGTATGCAATTGCTGTGGGTGTTATTACTAAGTTGTTTATTTTCAGGAGTACTTATATATGCTTATGGTAACTTTGCTTTAGTTACGGGAAAAACAGCATTATATAGTTTCAAAAAGCATTTACGGTTCGGTAAGTTAATGGCAATAATGATTATTATTGGTGTTAGCTTTGGCCAATGGAATTCATTGATGGGAATTCTAGGTATTTCTGCCAATATTCTTTTCGAACTAATTGCAATGTACTTTCCTTCTGTAATACCTCATAAGTACGGTGTTGTTCTTGCAATTGCTATTACAGTAATAAGTATCATGTATGCAATATTACTTATTGGAAAATATTCATTATTTGAAAAACTCCTTGTGATATTTGTTTCTTGTATGGGGTTATCTTTTATATTGTCCTTATTTGTTGTTCATCCTTTACCTATTGAAGTTGTTCGGGGCATGGTGCCTATAATTCCTGACGTTGACGGTGGAAAAATGATGGTGGCTGCTTTTGTGGGAACAACTATGGCAGCAGCAACTTTTCTTTCAAGGCCTCTTTTTATTCAAGGTAAAGGGTGGACAATCAAAGACAAAGTTCAGCAAAAAAATGATGCTATTGTTGCTGCTGTATTAGTCTTTATTATCAGTGCATCTGTAATGGCCGTAGCAGCAGGTTCTTTATTTCATGAAGGTGAAAGAGTTACTGCAGTGTTAGATATGGTAAATGTACTAGAACCCATAGCAGGTAAAACAGCGCTTACTATTTTCTTTTTTGGTACGCTTGCTGCTGGTCTATCGTCAGTATTTCCTTGTATGTTAATAGCACCGTTATTAATTGAAGACTATCGCTCAGGTAAGTTGGATACACAATCTAAACAATTTAGAATTATTACAGGCTTCGCTGCCATTTTTGCGCTTACTATTCCTATTTTTGGCTTTAACCCTATAAAAGGACAATTATTGACGCAGGTTTTTAATGTTTTTGTTCTGCCTTTGGTTATCTTAGGTATTATTTTAATGATTAATAACAAGAAAATAATGGGTGAAAGTGTGGCGGGTTACTTACTTAACTTTATTTTAGGCTTAGCATTCTTATTTTCGGTGCTTATTTCTTATACGGGTATTCTTGCGCTTCTCGAGTAATAAAAGGGTTTTTATTTGTGATTTTAATTGTTTGTGGTGTTTCAGGTACTGGAAAGTCTACGGTAGGTAAATTGTTAGCAGAAAAAATGAAATATTCTTTTTTTGATGCCGATGACTTTCACCCTGAATCAAATGTAAAAAAAATGCAAAGCGGAGTTGCTTTGAATGATAAAGATAGGCAACCGTGGCTTGAATTACTTTCTACTAAGTTAGCATTATGGGAACGTAATGAAGGAGCTGTACTTGCTTGTTCTGCTTTAAAAGAATCTTATCGTAAGGTTTTAGCATTTCAATGTAAAAGCGAAATAAGGTGGGTAATACTTAATGGTTCATCAGTGTTACTTAATGAACGGTTAAATTCACGAAAAGGGCATTACTTTGCTCCAAAGTTACTTGAATCTCAATTGAATACTTTGGAGTTACCAGATTATGGGTTGTTAGTTAATATTGAATTAACCCCAGAAAAAATAATTAATAAAATTTCACAATGGTTAAGTGAAAAATAAAATATAACGCGCTAGAAGTTTCAGTTTAACGCTGTACAGTCTATTAATAGTTTTAGTACTGAAACGATTAACTCATAACAATAAATAACAACTAATTGAGTAAATACAATGAATATTAAAAAAACACTACCTGTTTGCAATGTAATTATGATGGGAATACTTTTTTTACAGGGCTGTGGTACAGCGATTAAAAATAAAGATCAACAAGTAATATTTCCCGCAGAAAAGTTTGATTTAACCCAATGGCAAATTAATACACCTACAGATGTTGATAACAACGGTATTGTTGACGAAATAGGTGTAGCTGAAATACAAACGTATCAACATTCAGATTATTTTTATGTAGATACTGAAGGTAATATGGTTTTTGCGGCACCTAACAAAGCGATAACTTCTATTTATTCAACTAATACTCGTAGCGAGTTACATCATATGCTTGCTGGTGGAAAAGCTGAAATAAAGTCATTTGCAAATAACTTTGCACTTCAATCTAATCGTCGCGCAGATGCATTCGCTCAAATAGGAGGGAACTTGCAAGCTACGCTTAAAGTTAATTATGTTTCAAAGCGTGCAAAATATGATGAAAAACCTACTGCTTTTTCTGTTGTTGTAGGTCAAGTTCATGCAGTACAAGATAAAGCACGTAGAGATGAAGGTGAGGGTTATGGCTGGGGTAATGAGCCTTTAAAAATATATTACAAAAAATTACCAAATCATGATTATGGTTCTGTTTTTTGGAATTATGAACGAAATCTTGAGAAAGATAATCCAGATAGAATAGATATAAGCTACCCTGTATGGGGTAAGCCATGGCTTGATTTTAGTGATCCAAAAGAACAGGGGATTGCGCTAAATGAAGCATTTAGTTACGAGGTGAATATATATGAAAATATCATGTATTTAACATTTACTAATGCTCGCCACGGCACGGTTACTTATGAACTAGATTTATCTAACAATATTGATGCGTATGGTAATGTTGACGAATTAGACTTTCCTAAAGGTTATACTGGTGAAGGACACCACTTTAAAGCTGGAGCATATAATCAATGTAGTACAAAAGATGATCCTAGCTTTCGCTACCCGGCATGTTCAGGTATAGGAGATTGGAGTACTGACAAAGCCAATGGGGACTATACTCAAGTTACCTTTTCTCGCTTAGTGACAGGTTTAGGTAGAAAACCAGAATAATTTTGGTGTAATACTTTAGTTTAAGTATTATTATTTTTGAAGAAAACAATATTCAATTTATTTGTAAATAAATTGAATTAATTCTAAAAAGCAGGTTCTTATATAACAAGAGGTTTAATCTCCCTTGAGTTTTTCATGTTTTTACAACGCACCATTTTAGGTGCGTTTTTTTTGCCTATCATTAATTTGACATAATATGTCTTGTGTTGTATTTTATAACGCTACTACAATAAAAGGACTTATTGAATAAATGCTTGAATTCTTTCTTTCTGATTACAATTTATACTATTCAATTGCAATTAGTTTTGTCGTAATACTTTCGCTTGTTGAAGGTTTGGGCTTGCTTCTTGGTTTTAGTTTAATGAGTGTTCTTGACCAGTTTACCCCCATTGATATAGATGCTGATGTTGATCTTTCTTCTGGCGGACTAACAGCTTTTATTGGTTGGCTATGTTTACATCGCTTACCGTTACTTATTTGGCTAGTCATTGTGTTATCAAGCTTTGGTATCTGTGGTGTATCATTAAATTACCTTTCATTAGTAATGTTAGATACAACGCTATCTGCCTATGTGATTTTTATACCTAGCTTTTTATTTGCTATATTTTTTGTAAAATTAATAGCAAAACCCTTGTCTAATCTTTTACCTAAAAATGAAACGTCGGCCATTTCTAATCATAGCTTTTGTGGTTTAGTTGGAAAAATCACTATTGGTAAGGCTACCTATAAAAACCCAGCAGAAGCGGTTATTCATGATTCTTTTGCTCAAAAACATTACATATTAGTTGCACCAGAATCAACTGATATTGTACTTGAAGCAGGTACAGAAATTGTTTTAGTTGAAAAATTAGAACAATACTGGCTAGCGATCCCTTTAAATTCAAATATGACACAGGAATAAATTATATGTTGGAAGGAACTAATTTAACATTTATCTTAACAGTTTCAGGTATTGGTTTAGTAACTTTACTTGTTATTGGCTTAATTTTCGCAAAACTTTATGTGAGAGCAACAAAAGAAATTGCTTTTGTTCGTACTGGTTTAGGTGGCGAAAAAGTTGTTAAAGATGGTGGTGCTATTTGTTTACCCGTGTTGCACGAAACTATTCCGGTTAATATGAATACATTAAGAATTGAAGTAGAAAAAATTCAAAAAGATGCCTTAATTACTAAAGATAGAATGCGTGTAGATGTAAAGTCAGACTTTTATTTAAGAGTTGCGCCGCATCAAGAAGGTATTTCTATGGCAGCTCAAACTTTAGGTACACGTACTATGCGTGTTGAAGAGCTAAAAAAATTAATGGAATCAAAGTTTGTTGATGTACTTCGTGCAGTAGCCGCTGAAATGACGATGACAGAAATGCATGAGCAGCGTTCTGATTTCGTTCAGAAAGTTCAGCAAAGTGTGGCAAATGATTTAGAAAAAAATGGTTTAGAGCTTGAGTCAGTATCGTTGACAGGTTTCGATCAAACCGCGCTTGATTACTTTAATGAAAATAACGCTTTTGATGCTGAAGGTCGAGCAAGGTTAGCAAAAATTATTGAAGAAAAACGTAAAGAAACGAATGATATTGAGCAAGAAAACCGCGTTAAAATTGAGCGTAGAAATTTAGAAGCCGAACAACAGTCATTAGAAATTAAAAAAGAAGAAGAAGAAGCTCGTTTAGCACAAGAGCAGGTACTAGAATTTAAACGTGCAGAGCAAAAAGCACAAATCGTGATTACACGTGAACAAAAAGCAAAAGAAGAACGTCAAGCCGAAATATCAAAAGAGCAAGCAATTGAAGCGGCAGAAATAGATAAGGCAAAAGATATTGAAACTCGCGAAATTGATAAAAAGAAAGCGTTAGAACAAGCTCGTATTCAACAACAACGTGATATTGAAGTTGCTCAGCAAGAAAAGCAAATAGCCGTTGCTGAAAAGTCAGAAGAAGAATCTGCTGCCAGAGCTAAAGCAGCTGAAGCCGAAAAAATGAAAGTAGAAAAAGAAGAAGCTGTTATTACGGTGAAAGAAGTTGCAATTGCTAACCGACAAAAAGAAATAGAAGTTATTGACGCAACAAAAGAAGCTGAGCGTGATGCTGTAAGTGTTACTGTTCAAGCTGAAGCAGAGAAAAGAGCTGCTGAAGATAGAGCAAGTGCAATATTAATAGAAGCTAAAGCTGATTCAGATGCAAAAATTCTAAAAGCCTCTGCTGATGAGAAAGTATTAGCGGTTGAAGCTGAAGGTAAGCAAGCATTATTTGAAGCAGAAAACTCATTAAGTATTGAACAAATTGAATTGAAGAAAACACTTGCTATGTTAAACGCATTACCAGGTATTGTTGAACAATCAGTTAAGCCATTAGAAAGCATAGAGGGTATCAAAATCTTACAAGGTTATGGTAACGGAGGGCAAAACGGAGCTACAGGATCAGCAAACTCGAATGGTGGTGGTATTGCCGAACAAGTAACAACAGCGGCATTAAATTATCGAGCAAATGCGCCTATTGTTGATTCAATGTTAAGAGAGCTAGGTATTGTTGACAGTGAAAAGGGCTCATTAACTGATTTATTAACAGGTAATAGTGAAATAATGGGAAATATTGGTGTTGATAATAGCACTGAAAAAACTTAATAACTTAGTGTGTATACTTGCCTATTTTAAATATTCATCAGGAACTTAAGATAGGCAGTTACAGAAACTGTGTTATAGGGTCGCTCAAGTTAATTGTCGTTATAACAATAAATACATAGCTCAACGAGCACGTTTTTCCTATGAAATTGCTGTGCTGTCAAAAAAATCGTTCCAGAATGTCTTGAGCTTGATTGCGAATATCGGTACTGACATATTCATCACGTGTTATTGCTTGAACAGATGCTTGTATCGATTCTCTTTCTTGCTGATTATGGCCTGCATCAAATTCAGCATTATAACGCTCCATAGACGTTTCAATAGCTTGAAGTCCATATTCCTGAAGCTCTACTGAATCATTTGAGACAAAATCATTGATATCTTGAGCCACAAATGAAGATGACGGAGAAATTAATATTTTAGCTATTAATGCTTCTCCACTTGTATAAGAAGAATATGTTGATTGAATGATATTATCTAATACTTGTCGCGTTTTTTCTTGATTATGTTCACCTGAAATTTGACGTGTCATATTAATTGCCATAACTTTTACTCTTGTATCATATTCATCCGTTAATATAGATAAAAACACATCGACGGCTTGTTCATCATTTTTAATGCCTGATTGTAATAGCTTCAGTGCTGATACTCTGTCGTTAGGATCTATGCTTGTTGAAATTAAAGATGCAACGCTTACTTTTTGCTCTAATGATAATGCATCTACTATGGCGTAAGCAGCGTCATGTTGATTAACTTTATTTGTTTCTTCTCCTTGTAGTGCGGTAAGTAAATTAGCCATTGCATCGGGCTCACTTGCTAGTGAATTAGCAAAAACAGAAGCATTTTTTATGATGAAAGCAATATCTTGAGCTGACAATTTTTCGCCTGTTTCTAGCTTGAAGATTAAGTTTAAACAACGTTTTTCACATGCTTTAGTGATCGAAATGGTAGGTTCTTGCGGTGTTCTATCTATTCGCTTCGTTTGTAAACTAGTATCCTTTGCGGGATATGTATTAAAAACAGCAGTAGATATTCTAACCTCAGCGTTATTGTTCTTATTGTTAGATAGTGGTTCAGTGACAAAAGTTATCAGACAAATACCAACAATAGCTCCAATAGCACTATAAGGTACAACTTTGCTTTTTTGTATATTGCTCAACATGGCTTTATTCCTCAACCAATAAAGGGGGTAAAACCCCCTTGTTTTGGACTTAGTATCTATTTTTAAAATGACTAATTAATTTTCATCATGTGTATTAGAAATACGATAGAAAGTAGCGATATCAGTATCGTCATCATCACCAGTATTGTTTTGTGTATATACACCAGCTTTAAAGTACATCCACTCATCAGAAGTGTCGTAACCACTATCCAGCTCATTCATGTTAATAGTAAGTTCAGCTATTGGAGTACCATCAAAATCACCTGTACGAATGATAACTGTGATATCAGCACCCTCATTAATAATTTCATAAGAGAATAATTCATCTAGTTCGATACCGTTACTTGGGCCATCACCATCGTTATCATCACACCGTTCGTCACCAATTAGGTTGAACGTATTATCTCTATTATCAATTTCATGTTCAAAGTATACACACCCGAAAGTTGCATCAGGCAGTTTACGATAATACAAGCGAGCAGGTTCATCATCACTCGCATGAATTTGACCTATAATAGTACGACCAGGATGCAATCCATTACCTGTTGTAGTTACTCTATTAATACGAAGTGTTGCGGTTAGTTCGCCGTTGCGACCACCCCAATCACCATCTGTAGGCTGATATCCTAGTGCCCAGTTATTAGGAGTTACACCAGTAGTTGATATGCTTGTGTCACCAGTACGTAATTGTTCTCTTAATTCCGAACGAGGGAAACCAGAATTACAACTTCTATTCGTTGTAGCGCCACCTACAGGGCTTACAAATCGCATACCACCATCAGTATGAGTAAAAAAGTAAGGGCTTGAAGTAGTATCGCGAAATTCGTCCCACTCATCTTCGTTTGAACGTACCGCTCGACATTCATCATCTTCTCTAATTGCCGGAGTATCAATTGACCATTGTGTTAAATCAAAATTTTCCCATGGCTCAAGGTTTGGATCTAAGCCGAAGTTACCAGAAACCTGAGTTGTTGGTGCAGGTTCAGGGCTTGGTGCAGGCGGTGCAACAGGTGTAGGTGTACTTTCTGAAGCATTAGCTACTTCGAAATTAACAGATACCGTATCTGTAGACCCATTATTAAATAATATATTTGCTGTTAATGTATGGCCGTCATCTGATAAGTCAGATGTATCGAATGGATTTGCTGCAGAACCGCCACCTTGTAAATCGAATGGTTGTAAGTTTTCTTCAGAAATACGAGCGCCATCAATAAAGAAAATAACTTGATCAATTTCGTCTTGATCAGCTTGATCTATCAATATAAATACATCATCACTTAATGTTTGGCCACTTAAGTTAGACGTATTTGAACGATTCTCTGAACTCGCTATGACAATATTTACATCTGATGCTGATGATGCATTATTGTCATCATCTGAGCTATCATCATCTGAGTTGTTATTATCAGAGCTGCTATTATTATCGCTAGTGTCGTTATCATTGTCATTATTCGTATTACCGCTAGCGTTGCCACCAGCACCAATAATCATAATTTCGGTGATATTAGTTGTACCTTCATCTAGACCACGTACACGTATTTGACGAGCAGTGATGTCTTCTATGTTGTAATCTTCAAAATTATTAGTTGTACCGCTACTTGAGCCAGAAAAAACTGTTGTCCAAGCGCCTCTAGTACCTGAACGCCCGGCTATTTCAAACTCATAAACCGTTCCATCACCACGTCCCCAAGCAATTTCAACATTATCAACTCGTTGATCAGAGCCTAAATCTAGTCGAACCTCTTGAGGGTTACCGTTACCAGCCCAACGAGAATCAAAAGATAAATCACCATCAATAACATTAGACGGTGAAAATCCATTTATTGTACCACTACCAGTAGCACGGTTTATTTCTAACGTTTCTGCACTTATTGCTGTGCTAAGCAGAGTAAGCGCACCGATAGCAGAAAGTTTGTAAAATGATTTCACTATAGAAATCTCCCCATATATTTTTAATTATTTTGTAAAATGTACACATCAGCATCAATATTACTTAGTAAAAGTAAACTCAATTTGAATGAATACATTTGACGTCCTTTGCTTTGTCATACTGAAATTTGATCAACATATTGTTATATAAATTTATTTTTTAAGTTGTTCACTTTGACAAAGTCATTGAAGTCTAGATCAAAACTTTTGAAAAGGTTCAGTAAAAAATTAACAAAACAATAACAAAAACATAACATTAGGTGATTTTTAGATTTTAATTGTGAATGATATTGTTTTTAATGCTCGTTTTTTGAACTAACAATGTCTCTATATTTCACTTTTATTGAATTGTTTTTAATGTGAACAAGGCTACACGGTGTTTCGTACGAAAAGAACTCAACTATTTATAACAGTGCTGTGATGATTGTTTTAAGAGTAAAAGTAAGAGCTTTGGCTTTGAAGATAGTTTTGATAATTGAAATAGCGGTTGTAATAAAGCGACGGTGAATTTTTATTTTCGCTTTACTATATAAGTAACGATTTTTGGTCAATATTATAATTAATAAAGTCGATTTGGTTCTGAATACTTTAATGCAGGTGAAATTATATTTAATGACATGAGTCTATTCATAAGAATAGATTATTAAAAATTATTTAATTTATACTAACATTTAGTATAAAGGCTTATTAATATGTGATTTTTATCATGATTAATAAACCTTTGTATGACATATTATTTAAAAAATAGTTAATTTTATAGATGTGTATCTTTAATTTTATTCTTTTCTATTATTTTTTCTTTTAGAAACTCAGCATCACGACCTACATGAAAAAACCGTCCCGATCCCCAAGTATTCATCCAGTTTAGTCCTAAAAAGTACAAACCATCAACATTGCTCACACCACGTTTCTCAACAGGTAAACCACGTTCATCAAATGCAGGTAGCTTAACCCAGTCATAATTCATTTTAAACCCTGTAGCCCATACTACAGTAGTAACCTTGCTAGTGTTCATATCTAATTTTGATGGATATTTAGGTAAATAATTAGAATGTACGTTGTTATCTTCAGGTGCCTCAATGTTACAAAACTGAATATATTCTTCTATTTTATCGGTAATACGTTTTGCTGATGAGTCAGCATCGTCTAAATGCTTTTCTAAGTCGTTTAAAAATGAGGCTATGCCATGTTTAACCTCACCTAGTTGACCATACAATTTCATACCTTGTTCTGCAAAAATACGTAAATTTAAATCTCTACCGCCATCACGGCCAGTTACATAATGATTAGTTGAATGCGGAGCATTTGCTCCATCTGGGTGTTTATCAATAGTGGTATCGTAGTAGCTCATGTCTTCTAGCCATTGCACAACGTCTTTACCACGGTAACGTCTGTTTACTCGTGGAGCATTACCTACACACAGGTGAACTTGCTTACCGTTTAAATGCAGATCTTCTGCTATTTGAGCACCACTTTGTCCTGTACCTACTACCATTACTTCACCTTCAGGTAATGATTCAGCATTCTTATAATCACGAGAATGTATATGCGTAATACTTTTAGGCATGTGCTGTGCGGCAGGTAAAATAAAGGTTTGATGATAACTACCACAAGCTAATACGACTTGATCGGCAGTATAGCTATTTTTATTGTCGCCACATTGAGTTTCAATATGAAATAAGCCATCAACTTTAGTGATTGAATTAACAATACTGTTAAATACAACTGGTGGCTTGAAAGAATCAAAATACGATTGTAAATAATCAACTATTTCATTTTTAACCATAAAGCCATCGGGATCATCACCACTATAATGATGACCGGGTAATTGACATTGCCAATTAGGTGTTACTAAACAAAACTCGTCCCAACGTTCATTTTTCCAGTTGTATGCAATTTCATTATTTTTTTCAATAACTAAATGGGAGGTGTTAGCTTTTTTTAAATGGTAGCTCATTGACATACCGGCTTGGCCTGAGCCAACAATAATAACCTCATAATGATTTTTATTATTTAATGAAGACGTTGATTGATTCATGGGAACACCTACTATTGTGTAAAAGCGGTAATGTTCACTTTACCGTTTTTGTGTGTATTAATTATTTGAGAGAATTTTTCGTGTATCTTTTGTTTTTCATCACTGGCGGCTGAACAGTAAAATCCAAAGCTGACTTTTACACGCTCTGAAGCCGCCTCTAACGCACTATCTACTTTTTCTTTAAAATCGTTCAACGTGTAATCAACATTTTCATGTAAATATTGGTGGATAATTGTTGAAGGTGAATAATAATTAACGGTATCGCCATCAGGCCAATTAACGGTAAAATTTACTGCGGGCATGTATAGTCCTTAAAGGGTGTTTTTACCCATATTTGTGAGTTGTTCTTTGTTAAGATCCCAAAACATTGTTGATGATGTTTCAGTATGAATATTGATTTTTCCACTGTTGTTAAACGTACCTATTTCAGCGCAGCTAAGGTGGCTATCAGAAAAATAATCTGACAAATTGTCCGCTCGTTCTGAAGGTACCGCTAATAAAAAACCAAAACTTTGAAAGGCTTTAAGCCATCTAAGTTGATGTGAGCTGTCAGGTGAAGGTATCTTATCTAAGTGAACATTAACCCCACACTTTGTTAGCTCTAACATCATCAATAAAGTGCCAAATATGCCACCATTACTAATATCTTTGGCGGCTACCGCTAATTCTTGTTCAGCTAAATCTGCAGGTATACGCCATTGTGTTTGTATCTCGGTATGACTTTTCCCTTGAATACAGCCCCAATAAGCAGTGTCACCATGCCAACTGCCTGTTAAATCTGTTAACATGAAAAGTTTGTGTGTTGGTTCTATGTGATAACACGACAGTAATTTATTTGCATAACCAGTAATAGCTACCGCTAAGTTGGGTTGCACAGCGTCGTTAATACTACTGTGCCCACCAGAAAACTTTACATCAAAAGCAGTACATGCACGTTTGATATGAAAAAGCAGCTCTTCACTTTGTGCTGTGTTGTTATGCCAAAAAGCATTAACAATAGCGGTTGGTCTACCACCCATGGCAGCAATATCACTAACATTAGCCATTACTGAAGACCAACCTGCAGCTCTTGGATCATTTGCGACAAAATTAGGTAACATACCTTCCATTGCTAATAGCTGATATCCATTACCAGCTTTAAATGCAGCGCAGTCATCACCGGGTAAGCTATAAAGTGTTTCAAGATCTAGTGATGCCTCTTCATTAATATGATTGGCAGCTATTTTTATTGCCTTTTTAGCATCTATTTCTGGCAGGCTTTTTAGTGTATCGCACAAGTCATTTAATGCCTGTTGAGACAAAATTACATTGCTTTTAGTAACAGATTTATCTGTTAAGTTTTTTATTAAATCTTTGTTAGCAATATTCATTATTTATCCCGTGGCATAAAAGGGTATTGGCTTAAGTCTGCTTGCATATATACGTGTGGTTTACCTGCAACATCTACTGAGCCCAATGTGTGCCAATGTACACTTTTAAAGTATTTTTCATTTTGTGGTTGAACAGTCGCAAGAAACTTTTCACAGCCTAAATCTTTCGCTCTTGATACTGCTTCGTTGATCAGCGCTTTACCTATGTTTTGATAGCCTCGATAAGCTCTCGCTACACAAAGGCGACCACCGTACCAAGTATTTTCTTCATCAGGCAATTGGTATATACGAACAGCACCAGCAACTTCTTCACCGATACACCAATTAGAGGCTAACGCAATAATGGGAATTGCTTGAAAGTCTTGAGAATCTTTTTCGTTGCCTAATAAAATTTTTTGCTCTTGTGAGAATGTTTTTTTACGTAGTTGATAGTACTTTTGTTTTTCCCATGGTGAATTCGCTACTTTCACTTGAATATGTTGCGAACGAAAATTAGGAAAAACGTCATTAATTAGTGCAAATTTGGTATTAGCCATAATAAAGCCCTTACTCGTAACTTTTCATTGAAGAACATGCACCGCACTTTGCGCAGCCGGCTTTTAAATCATTTGAAGTCATTATTTTTTCTTTTAAAAGTGGGCCTAAAGTAGAAAATATACGTTTTAGCATTGATGGATCAGGCATAGGGTGATTTGCTAAGGGTGTACCTGCTACAGGAGTAAATGGCACAACAAAAGGGTAAACACCTAAGTCGATTAGCTCTTTACTCACGGTAATGATTTCTTCTTCTGTATCACCAAGTCCAGCTAGTATGTAAGTGCTAACATTACCTTTGCCAAATACTTGTACCGCAGCTTTATAAGCAGAGATATAACGAGACATAGGTACACTTGCTTTGCCAGGCATAATATCTTCGCGTACTCTTTGACTCACCGCTTCTAAATGCATGCCTATTGCATCAACGCCGGCATCTTTTAATGCTTGAAACCAAAAATCTTCATTAGGTGGTTCACACTGAACTTGTAAAGGAATATCAACAGCAGCTTTTACCGCTTTAGCGCTTTCAAGTAACATTTTCGCGCCGCGATCTTTTAAGTTTGGCGTGCCTGTGGTCATAATCATTTGGCTAATGCCGTCAAGCTCTACGGCTGCTTTAGCTACTTCAGCGAGTTGCTCTGGAGTTTTGTGTGCAATGGTCGTTTCATTTTTTAATGATTCTTCAATGGCACAAAATTGACATGATGTGTTTTTATTTCCATACCGTACACACTTTTGAAAAACGGTTGTCGCTAGTACATCTTTGCTATGTAAGGTTGCTATTTTTGAATAAGGAATACCATCAGCTGTCGATAATTGATAAAAATTGGGTTGAGCAGGTATAGTCGCTTTATCAATTAATATGTCGTTTTCATAAATTAGTACGTTTTTTTTGTCGTCACTGTAGGTTGCTGAATAGTTTGATTGTTGAACTTGCTCATTAAAAATAGGTACCATTGATGTTTGGTCTTTAAAATTAAAGGCTTTGTGATCAGTAGGGCCAGCACCACCTTTTCTATTTAAATCATATTCATCTAACTCGAACCAGCGAATACCTATTGTTTGAATATCGGTAAGTTGTTGTTTATTAATGCCCATTTTAACACTCCTCTGTATTATTCTCTGATCCACTCACCATAGTGGGTACTTTAAGGCCAGAGTAATCATTCATGTTATGCATATGAGCAGTGGGCGTTTTATCAATAAGTAAGCTTAATAGTTCAGGTCGACTGTAATGCCCCACTGAATCCATCATGCGCTTACGTTTATTAATTAAACTTAAATCAAGTTCAGCAATACAAGCACCTTCACCAGAGTCACTTCGTAATGTTTCACCTAATAAACGGCCTTCGGGAGATACAATCGCAGTAAAACTACCGCCGCTGATGGCTTCGATTGGGCAACCGGTATCATTAACTATTTGCTGTTGTTGCTCTGGGCTTAACCAGCTAGTGGCGTTCACGACAAAACAGCCACTTTCTAGCGCGTGATGACGAATAGTGACTTCTATTTGTTCAGCAAATATTTCGCCGACTAAAGAGCCCGGAAACATGCTGACATGTATTTCTTCATGATCAGCCATTAATGCATAACGTGCTAATGGGTTGTAGTGTTCCCAACAAGCAAGAGAACCTACGCGTCCTACTTTTGTGTCAACAGCGGCTAAGCCTGAACCATCGCCTTGCCCCCATACCATGCGTTCATGATAGGTAGGTGTAATTTTTCTTCTGTGCTGAACGAGCGTACCGTCAGCATCAAATAAAAGTTGTGCGTTATAAATGGTTTTATTATCTAGTTCGTTGATACCTACCGATACCACCATGTTGGCGGCTTTAGCTGCTTGTGCAATTTGCTCGGTATAAATTGAAGGTACCTCAACACTTTCTTGCATTAACAATAGGTGTTGTTTTCCCATTTGATAGGGAGGCTGAACAAATGAAAAATAAGGGTAGTAAGGGACTAATGTTTCTGCAAATACAACAAATTCTACGCCGTCTTTGCCAAGCTTTTCAATCCAGTCACAAATTTTATTAACGGTACCTGCGCATGAATATAATACGGGGCTACATTGCACTGCGGCAGCAATTACTTTGGTCATTATTAATCCCTTTTGAGCTTATTTCTCATAGTGTTCAGTGTTCTTTAACAAATTATTAAGAAGTCCATGTGTGAACTACAAAGGCATTTTCTTTCGCCATTAATAATTGTAAATCCATTACATCAAGCGGATTTATTGGTTTAATACCTTCAATTAAGGCTTTTTCTGATTGACCATAAAGTGCTTGTAAAGCAAATCGACAGGCATAAACTTCTCCGCCTTCATCAATGAATTGCTGTATTTGAGTGTTATAAGCAAGGTTGCCAGGAAATGCTTCTGCACCTAATGTAGGAAAGCCACGTTGTACACCCAAAAGAACACCTGGGCCGTATAATAAAATTTTAGTTTCAAAACCTTTACGTTGTAATCGCTTAGCTTGTAATAAATTGACTAAGCCAATAGAACCTTCAAATGCTACCGTATGAAAGGTCACCAATGCTTTTTGGCCAGGTTCAGCTTGTACGTCTTCAAAAACCTTTTCTTCATAATCTACTAGAAAGTCACCTGTTTGATGTTGTGGTTTATCTACTTTTGGCATGGTTATATCTCCTATAATCATTGATTTCAATAATGTGATAACGCTATTGTTAATTCACTATTAGTGCTATTGCGATTAATATGCCAATGATTGATTTTTAATTAAGTTCAATTTAATCAGTATCTTATGTTTTTATTGGGTTGGTGTTTTTTACTCAGAATGGTATTAACTACGGTTTTGAGTAGTTGTAACTACGCATGTGAATAATTCATTTGTCATCATGTGTGTAAGTCTTTTATAGTGAGCAAGCGGTTTATCTATGTTGTGTTGTTGAGGTCTAATGGAACATCAAATTGATTCAAGTAATGATTGGGAAAAGTTAGCTTATTGGATGCGAAGTGCTGCCTTTGAACATTGTCCACAAGTATTATTATTATTAGATCCAATCGAAAATAAGTACATCGATTGTAATATTGCTGCATCTAAATTATTGGGTTATTCACGTCAAAACATTCTTAAAATGCCAATTTCTAAAATGCATCATAAAGACTTAGGTGAATTGGTTGTCTTTACTGAAGAAGTACTCATGTATGGTTCTGCAATTAATAATAAAATACGCTGTAAACTAGCTGATTCATCATACTTATCAGTTGAGTTACAAGGCAGGCGTGTGGTGATAAATCAGCGCGAGTTGTTAATTGTTAGTGTGCAAGACAGCCACCTAGAAAAATTAAAATATCAAAATAAAGAAGTAGGGCGTATTGCGCAGAATAGTTTGCTAGAAATGCAGTATTTAAAAAGCATTTTTAATCAAGACTCGCTAGATAATGCGTTAATGTTAACATCAGTCGGTGATGGCTTATATTGTGTTGATACGAAAGGTTTATGTACCTTTATGAACCCTGCAGCTAAAAAACTTTTAGGTAGAAGTAATGAAGAGGTGATTGGACAAAATGTGCATTACTTACATCACCATGCGCGTGCAGATGGTACTCATTACCCAGTAGAGCAGTGTCCTATTTATGCAGCGGTGAGAGATGGGGTAGCTTATGAGGGGCATCAAGAGGTTTTTTGGAAGCATAATGGTCCGTCTTTTCCAGTTGAATTCACAAGTACGCCAATTATCTCGGAAGGGAAAATTATTGGTGCAGTGGTTGTTTTTAGGGATATTAGTGAACGCCTTAAAACAGAAAAACACTTAAAAGATACCTTACAAGAGCTAAGTGATTTAAAAGTACGTTTAGAAGATGAAAATGCTTACTTACAGCAAGAGTTTTTAATTGAGAAAAATTTTCACGGTATTATTGGCGAAAGTGCGCCTATTCAGCATGTCATGAAGCAGATTGATTTAGTAGCTAAAACCGATGCGAATGTATTAATTACCGGTGAATCAGGTACAGGTAAAGAGCTTATTGCTATGGCTATACATGAAGCTAGTCAACGAGAGCACAAATCTCTTATTCGTGTAAATTGTGCGGCGATTCCACATGAGTTATTTGAAAGTGAATTTTTTGGCCATATTAAAGGGGCTTTTACCGGCGCTGTGCGTGATCGTGTTGGCCGCTTCGAGCTTGCTAATGGCGGCACTATATTTTTAGATGAAGTGGGTGAAATTCCATTGAGTTTACAAAGTAAATTATTAAGAGTGTTACAAGAAGGGCAATTTGAACGCGTAGGTGATGATAAAACCCGTACTGTTGACGTAAGAGTCATTGCTGCAACGAATAGAGATTTGCAAGAAGAGTCTAAACGTCATAATTTTCGCGAAGATTTGTTTTTTCGTTTAAATGTTTTTCCATTACATTCACCGCCATTACGTGAGCGCAAAGGAGATATTGCATTATTGGCAATGCATTTTTTAACTAAAGCGTCTGAAAAAAATGGTAGCACTCAAGTTAAATTAAAAAAATCAGTGTTAGCGCAAATCGAACAATACACATGGCCAGGTAATATTCGAGAACTACAAAACGTGATGGAAAGAGCCGTTATTACCGCTGTGAATGGTGTGATAGAGCTTAATTCATTAGCACAAGTCAATCATCACTCAATTGAATTGCCGCAGCCTAGTGAAAAAGAAGTTGAGCTACCTACAGTTATATCTGATGATACTATGCAGCAAATGATAAAAGATAATATGCTGGCGGCATTAGAACAATGTCATTGGAAAATTTTTGGTGATGATGGTGCGGCTAAGTTATTGGGGATGAAGCCAACAACACTGACATCAAGAATTAAACGGTTAGGGTTAGCGCGTAATACTTATATTCAACAGAAAGATATATTTTAAGTAGTACGCTTTTTTAGTAAGTAGGTTAAGTATAATTTGAATAGCTACGACAAAAAGGCTTTGTAAGCTGGGTTTTCTGTTTCTTCATGCCATTGGTAACCAAGCGTTTCTAAATGGCTAAAAAATTCAGGCAAGTTTTTACTTTCAACATCAAAACCCGCTAATACTTCACCAAATGCAGCACCATGATTACGGTAATGAAATAATGTAATGTTGAATAGCTCGCCTAGTGTATTTAAAAAATTATCTAATGCACCAGGGTATTCAGGAAAGTCAAAACGAAATAAACGTTCATTTTTTAATGTTGTGTTAGTTCCACCTACCATATAACGCACATGTAACTTGGCTAATTCATTGTCGGTTAAGTCACACACAGTTAATGATTGGTTTTCTAATGACTGAATTAATGCATCTTTTTCAATGGTATCAGCTATGCGAACACCAACAAAGATATCAGCTTGAGCCTTACCTGAAAAACGATAATTAAACTCAGTAATAATACGCCCTTCAAGCGCATGACAAAACTGTCTAAAACTGCCCTTTTGTTCAGGAATAGTAACGGCTAATACGGCTTCTTTTTGCTCACCTAACTCACAGCGCTCAGAAATATAACGTAAGGTATGAAAATTCATATTTGCGCCAGAAAGTACAGCTAATAAAGATTCGTTACCTACACTGGTTTTACAATACTTATTAATAGCAGCAAGTGATAGTGCACCAGCAGGCTCTGCAATTAAGCGCGTTTGTTCAAAAATATCTTTAATTGCTGCGCATATTTCGTCACTGGTAACCGTAATCACTTCATCGCAAAAGTGTTTAATAACATTAAAGGTGTGATCACCTATGCGTTTTACGGCAACGCCATCAGCAAATATACCCACTTCAGATAATGTAGTAGGCTCACCGGCTTCTAACGCAGCTTTTAAGCATGCAGAGTCTTCAGCTTCAACACCAATCACTTTAATGTCTGGGCGCAGCTGTTTAATATAAACAGCCATGCCTGCGAGTAAGCCACCGCCGCCAACCGGTACAAAAATCACATCTAAATTTGGGTTTTGTTGTAAAACTTCTTTAGCTACAGTGCCTTGGCCTGCAATAACGTCTGGGTCATCAAATGGGTGAATAATTTTTTTGCTGTGTTTCGTAGCATATTCAACGGAAGCTATTTGTGCTTCGTTGAAGCTTTTACCCACTAATTTAACTTCAGCACCTAAGCGCTTAACATTGCTAACTTTAATATCTGGTGTAGTTAACGGCATAAAAATAGTGGCATCAATACCTAATTTACCAGCGGCTAGCGCTAAGCCTTGAGCATGATTACCTGCAGAAGCTGCAACTACACCATTGGTGCAATCACCTTTAGGCATGTTTGAAAGCTTGGTATAAGCACCACGAAGTTTAAAAGAATATACAGGTTGTTGATCTTCACGTTTTAGGTAAATGTTATTACCTAAACGTGAAGAAAGTTTGGTGAAATGGGTGATGTCACTTTCTATCGCAACATCATAAACGGGTGCAAGCAATATACGACGTAAATAATCAAAACCTATATCAGCTTTTGATTCAGGTAAAACTTTTGGGTCGCTATTGCTTACTGTCATTAATCTTCACCGTCTAATAGTTTTCTGTTACGTACAGCACCTTTATCAGCACTTGTTGCTAACATTGCGTAGTTTTTAAGAGCGTAGCTAATAGGGCGAACACGATCAGCTGGCTTCCAAGCATTTTTACCTTTGGCGATCATCGCTGCACGACGAGTCTCAAGTACTTCTTCAGAAACTTGTAAGGTAATTTCACGTGTAGGAATATCAATATGAATAATATCGCCTTGTTCAACCAATGCGATAGTTCCACCATCAGCTGCTTCCGGAGAAACATGACCAATTGATAAGCCTGAAGTACCACCAGAAAAACGACCATCAGTTAATAATGCACACGCTTTACCTAAACCCATCGATTTTAAGTATGTTGTAGGGTAGAGCATTTCTTGCATACCCGGGCCACCTTTAGGGCCTTCGTAGCGAATAACAACCACTTCACCTGCAACAACTTTCTTATCAAGAATGGCAGCTACTGCTTCATCTTGGCTTTCAAAAATATGTGCAGGGCCTGTGAATACTAAGTTGTCGTCACTTACGCCAGCTGTTTTAACAACACAACCATCTACAGCAATGTTTCCTGAAAGTACGGCTAAGCCACCTTCTAAAGAAAATGCATTTTCAAGGCTACGTATACAACCGTTTGTTCTGTCGTCATCTAATGTATCCCAACGACAATCTTGGCTAAATGCTTTAGTCGTTCGAATACCTGCCGGGCCTGCGCGGTAGAATTTTTTAACATCTTCGTCGTCTGTGACTTTAATATCGTATTTAGCAATAACATCAGCTAATGTTGTACCGAAAATATTTGGTACATCAGTGTTTAATAAGCCAGCACGAGATAATTCGCCTAAAATACCAATTACACCGCCAGCGCGATGAACATCTTCCATGTGATATTCAGGTGTTGAAGGTGCAACTTTACATAATTGAGGTACGATGCGAGATAACTTATCCATGTCTTCCATGGTGTAGTCAATTTCAGCTTCTTGCGCTGTTGCTAATAAATGTAGAATGGTATTTGTTGAACCACCCATTGCAATATCTAAACACATAGCGTTATGTAACGCTTCTTTACTGGCAATATTACGAGGCAGTGCCGATTCGTCGTTGTCTTGGTAATAACGCTTAGTTAATTCAACAATTTGCTTACCAGCATCTAAAAATAACTGTTCACGGTCAGCATGAGTTGCCAACATTGAACCGTTACCTGGTAACGCTAAACCTAATGCCTCTGCTAAACAGTTCATTGAGTTTGCTGTAAACATACCAGAACATGAACCACAAGTAGGGCAGGCAGAACGTTCAACTTTATCTGAATCTTCATCTGATACTGTTGGATCAGCACCTTTAATCATGGCATCAACTAAATCAAGTTTGATAATTTGATCAGAAAGCTTAGTTTTACCCGCTTCCATAGGGCCACCTGAAACGAAAATTACTGGAATGTTCAAACGCATTGCAGCCATCAACATACCAGGAGTAATTTTGTCACAGTTTGAAATACATACCATTGCATCAGCACAATGTGCATTTACCATGTATTCAACAGAATCAGCGATTAAGTCACGAGATGGTAAGCTGTAAAGCATGCCACTATGACCCATAGCAATACCGTCATCAACTGCAATAGTGTTGAACTCTTTGGCTACGCCACCAGCTTCTTCAATTGCACCAGCAACTAATTGGCCCATATCTTTTAAATGAACATGGCCAGGTACAAATTGCGTAAATGAGTTTACAACGGCAACAATTGGTTTACCAAAATCACCATCAGTCATACCCGTTGCACGCCATAAGGCACGAGCACCAGCCATGTTACGGCCTTGTGTTGAAGTTGCAGATCTTAATTTAGGCATAGTATGTATCCATAAAAATGTTCATGATTATCAGTTGTACTGATATATATTCAAAGAGGTTCATTAATTGTTAGCATGTTAATTACGTGCTAACAATTATTATTGCAATAAGAGTATGTTTATTACTCAGATACTGGTGTTAACCAGTTGTATTTATCTTCTGTTTCACCAGTAAATAAACCAAAGAAACGTTCTTGTAACTGCTTAGTAATAGGACCTCTATCACCTGTGCCTACTGGTAAACCATCAACAGTTTTTACTGGAACAATCTCAGTTGCTGTACCTGTCATGAAAAATTCATCAGCTAGGTAAAGTGACTCACGAGAAATCGCTTCTTCACGTACTTCATAGCCAAGATCTTTAGCAAACCTGATAACAACGTCACGTGTTAAACCTTGTAAAATTGATGCAGTACTTGGCGGTGTAAAAATTACATTGTCACGAACTAAAAATAAATTTTGACCAGCACCTTCACTTACCATGTTATTTACATCTAGCGCAATGCCTTCAGTGTAGCCATGGCGAGCAGCTTCAGTAGAAATTAATTGTGATGATAAGTAGTTACCACCAGCTTTAGCAGCGGTTGGCATAGTATTAGGAGCTAAACGATTCCAGCTAGAAACACCAACATCAACACCGTGTTCAATTGCTTCAGCGCCTAGGTATGCTTCCCAGCTAAAAGCTGCAATCATAGCATCAGCAACAGCGTCTAGAGGTGGACGTAAGCCCATACCTATATCACCTAAGAAAAATAATGGTCGTAAGTAAGCCGATTTTAAATTGTTTTTAGCTACTGAATCTTTACACGCTTGAATGATTTCTTCTTGCGTATAAGGGATATTCATACGGTAAATTTTTGCTGAATTAAATAAACGAACCACATGCTCTTCTAAACGAAAAATACATGTACCTTTATGCGTATCGTATGCACGAATACCTTCAAAAACAGAAGAGCCGTAATGTAATGCATGGCTCATTACATGAACCGTTGCATTTTGCCAAGGCATTAGTTCACCATTGAACCATATTAAATCTGCACCTACTTTAGCCATTTTATTTTCCTAAAATTAATCTTTTATAATATGTGAACTAAGCCTGACACTGAACTGGTTCGCTAGTAGCGATAGCAATTGTGTCAATGTCATAGAGTTTATTTAATTGTACAGTTAACTTTTCAATAGCAGAAACCGAACTGACAGAAAGCTGAATATCTATAGAGTTATTCTCAATGTTTTGAAACATTGTCATACCTTTTACTACAAAACCTCGGTATCGAGTTGCTTGTAGTATTTTTTCAAGCACAGTAGGTTCTTGCTGTGCGGTAATGTTTAAGGTGTGTTGCTTCACTTTCATTTCTCCAGTGTTTACTATTTAATTAACCGAATGATATTTATTCAATATCACTTTTATGCATTTTCGATCATTTCATGGTTTGCTGTATTTGGTGGAACTAACGGCCAAACATTTTCTTCAGCATCAATTTTTACTTGCAATAAATAAGGACCATCATGGTTTAACATTTCTTCAACCGCAGCAGCTACTTCTACTTTTTTAGTAATTTGCTTAGCTTTAATTTCAAATGCTTGTGCTAACATAATGAAATCAGGGTTATCTGATAAATCTGTTTCACTTAAACGACCATCAAAGAATAGATCTTGCCATTGGCGAACCATACCTAATTTACTGTTATCAATAAGTAATATTTTAACAGGTAACTGAAAACGTTTAATTGTTGCCAGTTCTTGAATGTTCATCATGATAGAGCCGTCACCTGTTACCGCAATAACAGTGTCTTGTTTACGGCTAACTTGTGCGCCAATCGCTGCAGGTAAACCAAAGCCCATGGTGCCTAATGAACCACTGGTTAAAAAGTTTTCAGGTTGTGAAAAACGCATATGTTGCGCAGCCCACATTTGATGTTGACCTACATCTGTAGTGACAACTGCCGATGCCGGCATTTTATCACTGACTTCTCTTAATACCGCAGGTGCATAAATATTGTCACCTGGGTGGTTATAATCCCAGTCACCTTCAACTCGCATTGTTTCACATGTTTGTTGCCACGTTGAAACGTCAATAGGGCAAACAAGTGATAATAAGTTATCTTTCAAATCACCAACAATTGCTACATCAACATCACGACGTTTATTTATTTCAGCTTGATCAATATCAAAATGAATAACACGAGCGTTTGGAGCAAATTCGTCGAGCTTTCCTGTTACACGGTCATCAAAACGAGCACCAACAGCAATTAACAAGTCAGACTCTTGTACCGCAATGTTTGATGCGCGAGTACCGTGCATACCTAACATGCCCATATAATGAGGAGCATCTTTATCAATAGCACCTAAACCTTTTAACGTAGAAACACTAGGAATTGGCATTTTACGCATAAATTCACGTAATTCAGGTACAGCATTCGCCATACCTACACCACCACCAACATATAAAATAGGTTGTTTGGCTTGTTTAATTAATTCAACCGCAGCACTTGTGTCAGCAGTTTCAAAGCGGTTAGATAGATTCTTTTTGGTAATTACATCAAGCGTTTTAGTGACTTGTGCAATTTGAATATCTTTTGGAATATCTATTAATACTGGGCCTTGACGGCCTGATAAAGCAATTTCAAACGCTTGGTGTAAAATATTGGCTAGGTCATTTGCATCGCGAACTTGAAAACAATGTTTAGTACAAGCTAGTGCCATACCTACAATATCAACTTCTTGAAAGGCATCTGACCCCATTGCTGAGGTAGGAACTTGACCTGTGATTGCAATAACCGGAATTGAATCAGCCATTGCATCAGCTAAACCAGTCAACAAATTTGTTGCTCCCGGTCCTGATGTTGCTAAGCACACACCAATATTGCCAGAAGCGCGAGAGTAACCAACAGCTGAAAATGCGGCCCCTTGCTCATGACGACATAAAAAATGATTTATCTCACTGTCATACAGGGCGTCATAAATTGGCATGATAGCGCCACCAGGATAGCCAAAAACGTCTTTAACACCGTGTTGTTGTAATACGGTAAATAATAAAGACGCCCCTGTTTGTATGCTTGTACTTGTCATTAAACTGCTCTACTTTTTCTAAAATTTCAATTGTGCTAAAAGCAACAAACCCCCAGACCTTACGGTGCGGGGGTTTGTTTAATCTTTTGCTATATATTAACGCATTAAACAGCCCCGCAATGGTTTTACGACCATGACGACTAGAATAATATTGATAAGAAACGCGTTAATTTTATGCATTGTTAATACTTCTAAATTCTTCTTTACTTAAAGTAAATGGGTAAAACGAGTGTATTCTACCTGTATTTTTTAATTTGTACCATAGCTCTGATGCGCTTCGCAAGAGTTTTTGTTTACTTTAGTATGTTATCAGCAATATTTTTTCATAATTAAAAATTTATCAGTTATAAAACAGAGAAAAGCGCTGAATCTAGATATTTTGTGATATTTTTCATATTCTAAACACAGAAAGGAATTTTAGAGTTAAATTTTTGATTATATTTTTTGTTTAATGAGAGATGTATTCTAAAATTAAAGTTGTACGTTAATTTTAAATAGGGATAGTGGGTAATGGCGTTAAATAATTTAGTTAATAAATATAAGCTCAAAACTATTATGTTTGCTCTATGTGGCTTAATTTTTGTTAGTTTTGTTGCCATGTCGATTATTGTCAGTATTAAGTTTACAAACATAGATGAAAACTTAATGAAAATGAATAAACACCCCATTACTGTATTGTTAACAATAAAAGACATAAAAAGTTTCATTTTGAGTGAAAAATTTGATGCTGCGAGTAATGCGATTACTTTAATTGAAGAGCGTTTTTTAGGTGATAAATCAACTATTTTACAATTAAGAAAAGCTGTAGAACAAAAGGATGTTTTAAAAGCATTAACTATTTCTGAAGAATTTGAAGCTTTCGCACAGAATAAATTAGAAATGTTTAGTGGCAACATTATAAAAATAACTCAATATACCGAAGCATTGATTATTGGGGTGACTATATTTATTTTTATTATTATATGCACTACCATCTTTTTTATTACTCGTGCATTAATTAAATCTTTAGCATCAATTTCATCAATACTGGCTGAATTATCTGTCGGCAAAATCAATACTAAATATACTGTGGACATAGTCGGAGATAGTGAAATATCACAATTAAACTACTCATGTAGCCAGCTAGGTAGAGAACTGTCGAAAATTGTAAATTCATTAAATAATGTATCAGAAAATGTGCTTTTATCATCTAATAAATTAACTAAATTGATGAACCATACAACAAAAAATTCTCAACATGAATTAGCTCAAATTGACGAAATATCTACAGCTATTAGTGAGTTGTCAGCTAGTTCAAAAGAAATGTCATCTAATGCTGTTGAAGCAGATAACGAAACAAAGAAAACAACTTCAAATATTAATGAGGGCTACAAAGC
The DNA here is from genome assembly GCA_023301705.1 of Alteromonadaceae bacterium. GTDB lineage: Bacteria > Pseudomonadota > Gammaproteobacteria > Enterobacterales > Alteromonadaceae > JALZUE01. Next base: position 32,455 of record JALZUE010000118.1, read on the forward strand.
ATTAGAGTCTTCAATAGAATTAACAGAAGATATTAATCAATCAGTTCAAGAAACTGCTTCTATGATTGAAGAATTAAAAAATAATACACTCGATATAGGTGAAGTGACTAATGTTATCAGCGCTATTTCAGAACAAACAAACTTATTAGCGTTGAATGCAGCTATTGAAGCAGCAAGAGCTGGTGAGCAAGGTCGAGGTTTTTCAGTGGTTGCTGATGAAGTAAGAAATTTAGCGGCAAAAACACAAGAGTCTACTAAAAATATACAAAATATAATTTCTAAACTGCAAGCACAGTCAGAAACAGCGAATAATAAAATGGCTGCCAATGTCGTTTCTATTCAGAAGTCAGTAGAGCTATCGAAACATGTGAAAACATCATTTGATGAAATTGCAGAGTCTGTACAAGCAATTGCAGATACCAATACACTGGTTGTTGCTGGTTCTCAAGAACAGTATGTTGTTACAGAAAGTGTCGATAAAAATACCGTCAGAACTTTTGATTTGGTGAATGAGAATGTTGCATCTGTTAATGAAACACAGCATTCAATACAAAATTTAGCTGTATTAGTAAATAAACAAAATAAAGAGTTATCTTTTTTCACCTTGAATTAACATATTTATTTTAAATAGGTGTTGTATGCTGAAACCGCACACTCATTTATAACTATTACGTTATTAGCAAGTATATACTTTTTTTTAGTACTATAATTTAAGAATTGAAAATATACAAATGGATTTTTTATGTCACTTGCCTGTGTTTATAGTCGTGCACGTGTTGGGTTAGAAGCACCTTTAGTTACAGTTGAGGTTCATCTAGCCAATGGTTTGCCTGCCTTTAATATTGTCGGCTTACCTGAAACATCTGTACGTGAATCAAAAGATAGAGTCAGAAGTGCAATTATTAATTGCGGCTTTGAATTCCCAGCCAAACGCATTACGATTAACTTAGCACCTGCAGATCTTCCCAAAGAGGGGGGGCGTTTCGACTTACCTATTGCCATAGGTATTTTAGCCGCCGCTGGTCAAATACCAACAGACACTTTATCTGAATATGAATTTGCTGGTGAATTAGCGTTATCAGGTGCACTTCGCCCTGTCATTGGTGAAATACCGTTAGCTATGTCATGCCGTAATACGCATAGAACATTAATGTTACCAGTAAAAAGTGCTGAAAAAGCGAGTTGGGTAAATGGTGTTAAGGTGATCGCTATAGAGCATTTATCACAACTGTATCCTCATTTATTAGGTCAACAACAATTACCATTCCAAGTTAATAGAAAGCCAGACAAAGATAATAATTTATCTTGTTACGGAGATTTAGTTGATGTAGTCGGACAACCATTAGCAAAAAGAGCATTAGAGATTGCTGCGTCTGGCAATCATAATTTATTGTTTATTGGTCCTCCTGGTACAGGTAAAACAATGTTGGCAAGTAGGTTGCCGGGTATTTTACCTCAAATGACAAACGAAGAAGCATTGTCTGCAGCCGCTATACGATCTATTAGTCATCAAGACTTTGATGAAAAAGCATGGCTAATAAGGTCATTCAGATCGCCTCACCATACGGCTTCATCAGCAGCTTTAATTGGTGGTGGTAGTCAACCGCAACCAGGAGAAGTGTCACTGGCACATAATGGTGTCTTATTTCTAGATGAATTACCTGAATTTGAACGTAAAGTACTTGATGTCTTAAGAGAACCTTTAGAATCGGGAGAAGTGACTATTTCAAGAGCATTAAGTAAGCAAACATTTCCTGCGCGTTTTCAACTAATTGCTGCAATGAACCCAAGCCCAACCGGGTTTTATAATGATAAACGTAGTACACCTGAACAAGTATTACGTTATTTAAATAGAATATCAGGGCCGTTTCTTGATCGTATTGATATTCAAATTGAAGTGACACGGTTACCTAAAGGTATGTGGTCAAATGATACTTCTACAAATGAAACAAGTACACAAGTAAGAAAAAGAGTTGAATTATGTAGAAGTATACAGCTAGCAAGGCAACAAGTGCCTAATGCTTATTTATCAGCAAAACAATTAAAACAATATTGTTGGTTGTCTGAAGCTGATACAGAGTTTTTAGAACTCGCTGTTGAAAAATTAGGCTTATCAACAAGAGTGCATCATAAGATATTAAAAATAGCACGTACAATCGCCGATATGGAAGCTGAAGAGCATATAATGCATCAACACCTTATTGAAGCTTTATCATACCGAGCAATGGATAGAATATTAAGGCATCTTACTGAGTCACTCAGCTTTAACTAAAGATGTACTTTTAGTGGGAGTGTTACTTGTTTAATAAACTACTTTTAAATCCTCATCAGACATAAGAACTCTACGTTTAAATAACTCCTGACTCTTAATTTTCAATTTAATAAACACTCACAAGCTAAATTAAGTTTATGTTTGCAAACAAGAATTACATGTACTAATGTTTTCGTAGGCGAATTTAAATATAAAAACAATTAAAAGGTTAGTAGATGTATTTTAGTTCTTTTTTACAACAGAGTAAGTGTTTTATAAATTGGTTTTTTTTACTTTCAGATAATGCAGATACACAAGCTATACCTCAATGGCGAATAAGTGCATTTAGAATTATTTTATTCTGTAGTTTTCTACAATGTTTGTTTTCTATGTATAGTACATATAGTCGAGCTATAGAATTTAATCTCTTATACATTGTAATAACCACTATTGCTTTTTTGAGTTTTATTACCGCGGTTTTCATTTTAAGTTGTCGTTTCTATAAACTTAGCGCGCACTTGTTTTTAATAAATATTGTTGCCAGTTCAATTGCTATTGATGCACTAACGATGACTACGGAGTTAGCACATGCCGGCTATGTATTAATGTATGCAAGCCCTATTATCGCATTGATGCTATTAGGGTACCGTGTAGCATTGTTCTACATGGCTTTAAATATATTACCTCTTTATTTATTATCTAATGATGTGGATTTATTATATTCTTCCCATTTAACAATGCAGTTACCTAATGCGATGTTACGTGTAAACAGCTTAGTTTTTGTGTTTTTTAATATTTCTATTCCCCTAGCATTAATTCGTATTATTGTGGCTGCTAAGCGGATTAATCAAATACATTTATCTTCAAATGAATGCCTTAAAGGTAAGAGTGAGTTATATCGTGATTTTTTTACAGATTCAGATAATGCTCAAATTATTGTAGATAACAATGGTTATGTTGTTGATTATAATCATAGTACGGAAATACTATTCGATATTGATAAAGTTGACTCTTCATTATTAAACTCAAAGCAACTATTAACATCTTTCTTACCTTCTTTAGCGTTAAATGATTTTGAACAATGTCAGATTATTGAATATAAAGATCTTTTTTTACAAGTTACTAATCAAAAAACAGGGAGTTCTAAATATAATGTTTACACGTTTAATAATTACACGAATGAACAAGCGATAAAGAATAATTTGTTGATTATGGAGCAAGAAAATAAGCGGTTAAAATACTCTGACAATATTATGGGATTACCTAATAAATATTGGTTTGAAAATCAAAGTAATCGCTTCATATTGAAAAATAAAGCAGTAATATATATCGTTATTATAGAAAATATAGATAATGAATACCTTAAATTAAAATACGGGCAAGAAGCATTACAAAAATCATTGGTAAATGCGTATAAAAAGTTGAAAAATAGTTTTAATGATACTTTATTACCTGCGTATGTAGAGAATGAGCGGCTTGCTTTTATGATCAGTGGTCTTTCTAAATTACAATTAGAAGAAAAGCTATTAACTGAAATAAAGCCTATGTTAGATAGCGAATCACCATTACAACAATCATTTAGGTTTGGTTACGCTTATCACCAAGGTGATCAAGAAGCCTAAAAAACACTATCTAATGCCTTAACAGCAATTCATTATGCCAATAAAAATCAGTATATTAGTAGCTATAATCAAAAACTTTCGGAAAAATTGGTCGAACAGCACGAATTATCTGTTTTGTTAGACGATGCTTTAGATAAAGGCAAACTCGAAATGCATTATCAGCCTAAAGTTTCTAATACAGGTAAGTGTATTGGTCTTGAAGCACTTGCTCGTTGGAATTGCCCAATTATAGGCTATATATCACCAGCCGTATTTATTCCTATAGCAGAAGAGCATGGAATGATTAATCGTTTAACTGATTTTGTTATACAAACGGTTTGTCAGCAGATCTCAAATTGGGAAAATGATGGGGTGATAATTGTTCCGGTAGCTATTAATATTTCATTTGTTGATTTTAAACCTAAAAAATTTATCTCAAAGTTAGTGCAAAATTTAATAGAATTTAATGTAAAACCTGAACAGATTGAAATAGAGATAACAGAAACGTCATTTGCAACAAATGAGGAATACTTAAGTTTAATTAATTCATTGCAGTCGTTAGGCTTTATTATCTCCATAGATGACTTCGGTGTTGGTTATTCAAATTTATCACGTATTGCTGATTACCCAATTGATAAATTAAAGATAGATCGTTCTTTGATTAGCCAGTTAACAACGTCAGAAAGGAAAAAAGCATTAGTACAAACAATTCATGACCTATGTGAAACATTAAATATTAAATGTATAGCAGAAGGAGTTGAAACCCAAGAGCAAGTTACAGTTATGAGTGATATGGGCTGCAAAGAATTCCAGGGCTTTTATTTTTCAAAACCGTTATCATCACAGCAGTATATAAAGTACATAGATAATGCTGACGTAAGCACTCATAATACTAATATAAAGAGTAATTAAATTGCTTTTAATTTAATTACCTTATTTAAATAGATTAAAACAATCGATTTAAACTTCTTTTACATTAATAAATATCGACTTAACCTTTATTAATGTATGTGATAAATCATTACAACATTGAGTTTTTAACGATTCAATATGCGGTAAAAATAACCGTTATGTGGTTTTGTAGCTCAATACTGGCATGGTTTGTACGAAAAAAGAGCGTTCAAACAATTAATGTAAATTAAGTGTTGACGTGAGCGCTAAAGTCTCTAAAATGCGCTCC
>JALZUE010000119.1 GCA_023301705.1 Alteromonadaceae bacterium
TTATTAAAGTTACGTGGATCTAACGATTGTAAGTATTGCAGGTAACGAGTTAACTTTTGTTTATCTTGTTGTGTAAAACTAGAATAATTAACTGTGCGTAACTCTGGTGATTCAGTAACGTAAATAGATAATAAGTCGTTTAACGGCTGATGATTTACTTTATCTGTACTAATCTCATTATTAACTTGCCAGTGGGGTATAGCGATTGGCCATGTCGCTCTAAAAAGAGAATAAGCTTTTATTGCTAACACAATAAAAACAATGGCTATAATTGAAAGACCATATTGCCATTTTTTTATCTTATTTAGTTTCATGCTCTACTGCATTTTTAAGTGATGATTGTGCAAAGTACAATTTACCTATCATCGATAAAATGCCAATACCGGCTTTAATAGAACCTGAAATAGTACCGCTAATTTTAGACTCGCCAATACGTACTTTAGAATCAACAGAGTATTCGTTTACCTGCATACCATGAATAATCGCTTTCACCTGCATTTCAACAGTCCAACCAAAGGTTTTATCCATCATGTTAAGTGTATGTAATGACGTTGTTCGAATCGCCCTAAAAGGACCTAAATCAGTGATTTTTTGTCCCCAAAACAGAGTAATTAAATGGCTTGATAACCAATTACCAAATAATTGAGGTTGGGTTAACGCACCTGCTTCAATAATTCCTAAAGAACGAGAACCTATAGCCAAATCATCACCACTAACAATACCTTCAAGTAATGCAATGCCTTGTTCAACAAAACAAGAGTCATCACCATCAACAAACAGTACGATGTCACAATTGGGTAGTTCAGCTATTGCTGTTAAACAAGCAATCCCATAACCAGGAATTGATTGTTGAACAACTTTAGCACCTAAGGCCTTTGCAACCTTAGCTGTATTATCTGTTGAGCCATTATCACACACAACAATATCATCAATAACACAGCTTTCTTCAAACATTAACTTCGTTAGGTTACCTACTACTACTTCAATCGCTTCTTCTTCATTTAATGCAGGAATAACAACGGCAACCTTGTGGCCTTTATACATTCTTTACCTCAATAATATTAACACCGTGACGTGCCTTCTCTGCCATTTGAACAGGGCTAGCAGCCAGCTTATCTGTTTTAATCACAGCTGATGTTTTTCTATCAACTTCGCCAAACGTTAAAACACCAGTAGGACATGTTTGTACACAAGCTGAACAACGTACACATTGTGGATCTTGCATATGTTCGCCTTTACTAGCAAAGGCCATAACATCAATACCCTGATGACAAACGCTTGTACATTGATTACAACTAATACATTTAGATTTTTCACTGACAATAGCAAAACGTCCAAAGCGACTATAAATATGCATCAATGCAGCTAACGGACACGCAAAGCGACACCACGTACGGCCAGAATATTTAAAATATAAACCGAAGCCTAAAACACCCGCTAAAAATATATCAACAACCCACTTGTAACTGAATGCATTTACTAGTTGGTAATCTTTATTTTCGCCTTTTAAAAATAAGTTAAACATTTGATTCATCCATGACTCAGGATAAACCCAACCTAAAATACGAATAACTAACAAAATAGCCGCTGTTAATAGAATGAACTGGCCTAACATATTCAATTTATTCCATTTAGCTCCATGTGGCATTTTATGGCGTTGTTGGTCACCCATAGTTTCAGCCATAGCACCGCACGAACAAATCCAACTACAATAAGCGCCCTTACCCCATTTCATGACAATTAGCGGTATAATCACAAACGTTTGAATTGCACCAATAATTAACCAAGCTACTTGTGGTGTATCGGTAAATACAGTGTAAACACCTAACGGCCAAGCAAAAATAAAACTGTATGCATGCCAATAAGCACGTGGATGTCCCCATTCTGGCCACGTATGTGCTGCTAATTCTTGTGCAGATATATAACTTGGAAATAATGCATCAGCAACCGCTTTACCGGTACCTGCATCAAAAAATCCGTTGTAACCTAATAAAGGTAAAATAATTTCAGGCAATAAAAACAATGGAAATAACTGGATTAAAAACAACACACTTGTTTGTACAGTTACATAGGGTGTTTTTCTACGCTGTATGCGTTGATAACCAAAATAGGCGATTAAAATTGTATACAATGAGGTGTAATAAAACGATCTGCTTTTCAATGAGACCGCTATGGTACCAATTAGTGTACTTCTGTCATCAACTTGCTGTTGCCACCATTCACCCATACTACCGATGAGTGCTGGCATTTGATCTGGATAGGCAAAGCTTCCCCAAAAAGAGTTTAAAAAGCCATAGCCTTTCCAGTCATATAACGCCATTAACGCTAAAATAAAGAAACCAAAAAATGCCCAGCCCAATGCTGTACTTTCACCACTAATATTAATTTTTGAACGTCTGAAAAAGTCTAAGGGTGCTTCACGACCTGTTGCAAGTAATACTTGTTCATTGTTTATGGTTTCTTTCTCACCGTCTTTTGAAGACAAAACCACGGTGTCAGGTGTAATTTCTTTAACTTGAGTCGCCATTTTTAAGGTGATTTTACCGTCAGTGGCTAACTGAGTAACACGTTCAATATTTTCAGGCTTTGCTCTTGAAAATTCAGGTTTTCGGTAAGATAAAGTCACTTTCGCTTTTTCTTCTGCTGTTGCAATAGCTGCTTCAAGCGCACTATCACCACCACCAACAACTAAAAGTTCTTGATCGATGTAAGCTTTAGGATCAATAAAACGGTTATTAACTTTCTCTAAATTTTCACCTTTTACATTTAGCTTTCGATAATTACCTGAGCGCCCTATCGCAATAACCACACGATGTGCTTTAATAATATCACCAGTGTTTAGGTGAACATGAAGTATATTACCTTTACGCTCAACATGACTTGCATTCGCAATGTCAGCTTCGATATTTTGTTCTTTAATTTGTTCTTTCAGTTCTGATAATAAACTTTCTTTATGTGTTACTTTATCAGAAAATTGTAAATCACCTTGTGGAGACATTTCTGTAGGGTAAGTATAAATTGGTTTATTTTTCGGGAAGTTTTCAATTGTTGAGAAAGGTTTATTTACTTCAAGTAATTTACTGTCTAACCCTTCTTTTTTAGCTTCTATTGCCGCTGCATAACCACTTACGCCACCACCAATAATCACTAAATCATGAACATTAGTCTCAGTTTTACGGTTAATAAAGTTTTGATTGTTGACAATAGTTTGTATCGCTTTCGCGCCAGTATCAACTGAGAATTTTAATAAAGGAATGCCCGTAAGGTCACCAACAACATAAATACCTTCTACATTTGTAGTGCCATCTGCATTGACTAAAGGTTGTTTTTCAACGCTTCGGTCTGACCATTGGCCATGTAGCCATTGATAGTAATTTTGTATAATATTCAATGTATAAATTCCTACTTTTATGTATTTAAATATTGCGTAAATTGTTATTTTTCAATACGAGAAGAATACGTCTCCTTCAGTATATGTGCATCGCGTTTACTATTAAAGTAAGTCATACCATAATGAATTATTTTTAGCGTTGTTAAGCTATAAATAATGCCTAATATAATTGTTGGCCAAAATGCTGGTTGCCATTGATTACAACATAAAAAATCACCCAACACTTCATATGTTAAAGGCATAGCAATCAACCATGCAAGTAGCGGTATATTGGGCCTAAGTGCAAATAATGGTACCAAAGGTAATAAATACCATGGAAACAATACTGGGCTTAGTATTAGTGGCAAAGCCAGTGACGCTTGCATACAAGCATATATCACGTGGGTATTTGTATTAATGTACTTACCTTGCTTAAAACTAATATAAGTAATTGTTAGTACGGTAGTCATTGCAATAATGAGTAAAACTAATACTATTTGTTCACTCGTTAAAATAGTATCTAACGTGGTGAAAATTGGCGCTGCATTTCGCCATTTTTCGAAGAAAACGCCAATACTTCCAACAGGCACAAAACCTAAAACAAAGGTCGTAAAACTGTAAATGACTGCAACGGTAATTAACCAACCGAAAATTAGCACAAATGCATTTTTAAATGTTTTTTGTATCAGTAACAATGGTAACAATAGCATGACTGGCAATACCTTTAATGCCATGCCTAAACCAATAACTACTCCGCACAGCATCAATAACTGCCGCTGCCAACAATATAATGCAATAACAACCGCTAAGGCTGAAAATGCATCAATATGTAAGCCAACCCCTGTTTCAAGTATCAATAAGGGTGATAACGCAACTAATGCTAAGTTTTCTAGTTTACCCGCGCGTTGTAATACAAGCGCAGATACCCATACAGTTAATAGACCTGCAAAGAACAATAAATATTTCCAAGCAAGTTCAGCATTATCAACACCAAACGATGATGCAAATGAAAATAGCGCCAATGCCAAAGGTGGGTAAATAGTTACATAAGAAGCATGTTCACTGGGTGGTTGCCATTGTTGTCGTAATTCAACTAAGGCTTCATCATCATGGCGAATGCTATATGGGTCGAAGCCTTCATAAGCTATTCTTCCATCAAATAAATATCGACTTGAATCATTTGATGTATATGGTTCGACATCTATTAAGACAATACGAACAACAAATGCCGTTATAAGTATCCATTTGTAGTCTTTTAACGATGATGTTTGAGAAGATGTAAACCATGCTAATAGCATGAATATTGCCATCAAAGAATACTGAACAATGGTAAAAATACCGATGCTACCAATAAAACTTGTGTATTCTTTAAGAGCAATATTCGATAAGAATTGACTACTGTAACTCAATAAAACGATACCAACTAAACTACCATAATAGATCCATGATAGAGAAAGTTTAGATAAATTTAGCTGTTTTATTAAACGGTTCATACAACTTATTTTGATAACTGATAATGACTATAGAAGCTGTTAAATGCAGACATAACAAAGCCAACTACTAATAAACCAACAAACGGTAGAATAAACCAATACTGAAAAGTTATCGCCCAAATTAAAACAATGAAATATATCAAAGCAATCAAAAACTCAAAAATAGCACCTTTAGGCGGCAACGGTTTATATTGTGATTTTTTATTCAGTTTTTCTTTTGTTTGCTCGCCTTTTTCTAATTCACCCGTTTTTGGTGTGCGAACAAATTCACTTTCTTTACCCATTAACGCTTCAATGCCTGCTTTTGAATTGTTAATAGCAAGCTGAATTCCTAATAATACTAGGTTAGGTACTTTCACTAATGCTCTCATTTTTGGTCGACCTAAAACTATTTGACCAAAATATAAATAAGCAATGTGTCCACCAGAAGACATTAGTAACAAAGCAACATCAACCCACCAAATATTTACATATTCGTACTGTGCTCTAAGATATAAACTAGGTAGTAGGAAAATAAGCGTATCAATCATCATGACTAAATAAGCAAGGTTATTCGATAAATGAAATGTTGATTCAAGCTTTTTACTGAATGGAATTTTAGATTTCCATACTGTTTTCAGCATTTTCATCATCACTTGAACGCCACCTTTAGCCCAGCGATATTGCTGGGTTTTAAAAGCATTCATGTCTGCAGGTAACTCACCCGGGCATTCAAGAGTATTGATGTATTGCATTTTCCAGCCAGCAAGCTGAGCACGATAACTTAAATCTAAATCTTCTGTTAGCGTATCTGCGCTCCAATGACCAGCATCAATAATGGCACTTGTGCGCCAGATACCTGCTGTACCATTGAAGTTAAATAACATGTTACTTGCACAACGTACTTGTTGTTCAAGTGCAAAATGTGCATCAAGCATAATCGCTTGTGTTTTAGTCAGTAAACTATTTCGTCGATTTAAGTGTTCCCAACGAAACTGTACCATTGCAATATCTGATTGCGTAAAATATTGAATACTGTCTAATAGCGTATTTGGGGTTGGGATAAAGTCAGCATCAAAAATAGCAATAAACTCACCAGTTGCAGTATCCATTGCTTCTTTTAAAGCGCCAGCTTTGTAACCAGAGCGGTTAGTACGATGCACATGTTGAATGTTAATACCCTGTTTCTGATAATGATTAACACGCTCAGAAATTAAATCTCTCGTATTATCTGTAGAATCATCAACAATCTGTATTTGTAACTTATCTGCTGGGTATTCAAGTAACACAATGGCATCAACAATACGCTGTGCAACTAATTTTTCATTATACAGAGGTATTTGCACCGTCACTTGCGGTAACTCTTTAAAATCTGACGGTGCTTTAGGTGTGAAATTTCGATATTTAAACCAACGTATCACCATCGATAATCGGTGCAAACCAAACAACGATAAAACTGCTAATAATATAAAGTGAATTATAAGTATTGATGAACCGATTAACGACATGAACAATTAAACCTTAAAACGTTGTTAATAAACCTTAGTAATACCTATTTGAAAAGTATTACCTTCTAATATATTGCTTCCATAAATTTCTCGAGAATATGTAAACTCTAAACCGTATCCTTTTAACGAACTATTGTTGTCAAAATTATACCCTGTCGCTAACTCAACTTTACCTGAATCAAACTCAAGCGGGTTAGATAAGTTTTCTTCGTTAAGTACATCAGGCGTATCTGAATTTTCTGCACTTAATATTCCGTCTAATTTTGCACGAAAGTATACATTTTTATTCAGGTTAAAACCATATTCAAGTAGATATCTATATTCATCTGATGGTTCGCCTGAACGTAATCGATAGCCTACTTCTGCACCGACATAGCCGAATTTATCTAGACCTTTACCTAGCAAAAGTTTAAATTCATAATCTTCTTGATCGTTGCCTAAACCATCATCTTCATCATATAGAAAAGGTGTTTTAAGTAATAATGACGTTGATAAAACGAACGGATCTGAAATCCAGTTATAACGAACCCCTATTTCAGCATCGCCAAAGCCTGAAGCAGTAGTTCGACCTAGTTCCGTATCATTTTGCTCATATGATTGATACAAAAGAGAACCAAAGACAGCGAATTTATTTCCTAAACCATGCTCTACATACAAAGAAGTATTTTCACCATCAAAACTTTCAAAATTAGGATTGTTTCCACGAAAACCTGTTGAAGTAAAGTCAGCATAACCAAGCTTAATATAACCATTACCTTGTTCAGGTACCCAAGCACCTGCTAATACATTGACAGAGGTTAGTGCTAATGAAGCAGTTAACAATGAAAGTGATAACTTTTTGAATATTAGCGCTCTATTTACTTGGTTAAATTTTATCTTCATTTTTATCTCTTAATATTATCGTACGGTTAAAAACAATAAATCAAACAACTTAATAGTTTTATTTAATTTTTGTTACGGCTATATATTGAAGTGTTTCTATAATAATAAATAGAATTAATAGTGCTTAACGAAGTTATCACGAAAATATCACGTTTAATTATCAATTTTATGTGACATTATTGCTTAATGGTTCAATTTTACTTATTGACCAGTTAAGTGGGTAGTTTGTTCTGCTTCATTCATATATGACCAAGCAATAAAGCGACTAACTTTATGACCTTGTGACATTTCAATTACCTTAACATTAGATACCCTTTGTGTTGCAAGCAATTGTTTGATGGGTTTAATATTTTCTTTCTTCGACAATAAACAGGTAAACCAACAGACTTGGCTCTTAAATAAAACACTTTCGGTAACCATGCGTTTCACAAATTCAAGTTCGCCACCGTCGCAACTTAGCTCATGTTCTTGCCCAGAAAAATTTAATTCAGGTATGCTTTTAATGTGATTACTTAATAGATGTTTACTGACTGTTTTGTTTTTGTCTAAGTTCTTATTTAAGTTCTTATTTAGGTTTTTTTGTTTCCGTAAACTACCTTCAGAAGCAGCTGTCATAGAGCTATGAAAAGGCGGGTTACACATAGTAAAGGCAAAATTATCGTTAGGTTTAATGATGCTGCTAAAAAACTGTGTTGCTGACTTTTGATGTTTGATCGCTATTTTTTTACTAATATTTTTATTTGATGTCACAAGTAGTTTGGCTGTGTTCACTGCTAATGCGTCAATGTCAGCGCCAACGAAAGACCAACCATAACTGCGTGCACCCAATAACGGGTAAATACAATTAGCACCACAACCAATATCTAATGCTTTTACCTTGTTGCCTTTTGGAATTGTACCTTTATTGCTTGTGGCTAATAAATCAGCAAGATAATGAATATAATCTACACGACCAGGTATTGGCGGGCATAAATAGCCTGCAGGTATTTGCCAAAAGTATATTTGATAAAAATGCGCTAATAAGGCTTTATTCAATAACAACACAGACTCAGCGTCGCTAAAGTTTATTGTTAATTGCCCTTTCGGGTTTTTAATCACTTTAGTTGTTATTTCAGGACATGCTTTAATTAGTGCGTGAAAATCATATCGCCCTTGATGCACATTACGGGAATGTAATAAGCCTTTCTGTAGGTTATTTTTCATCGGTTAACTTATGTATTCACGGCCATTGTTGCCATTTTCATTACACTGTCAAAAGATTTCGCACCTGCGATAAAACGCCCATTATGACAAAACATTGCATCACTTAACCCGGTAACGTCAGCAAGCTCTTGGTCGGCAAGGCCTGCCCACTCAAGTGGTAATGATTTTTTATCAGTAAATGAACCAGGTTCAACAGGTACCGCTTGTATGCGCCATTGCCCAGTTTCTGACGGATACACCATAAATAATGCTTCTTTAGATAAAGCATGTACTGTTGTTTTCCATGGTGTATATTGTTCTAACACAATAATTCTCGCATCATCAGATTTTTCAATTGCCTCGGCAACAATGCCTCTAGCTTCAATCCCGCCTTTTGCAGAAGCAATAAAACGAGCTAACACACGTTCAGCAAATGTAACGGCTTCATTAAAACAACTGTCAAACTCTTTAGGCTCTTGCCAGGTAGGGTTAAACATTGAAATAGTTTGGCTAAGACTAATACCTTGAGAAACTGTATCAACATAACCACAATCAATAGCGTCAATAGTTGAAACTAAGTTTTTATCAACAGCTAATGCCACTTCTTTGTTGCCATTACATAATTCAACACCATACTTTTGCCAAATAAGGCCAAAAGACGAATACGGTATGCCATTTTCACGTGCACCAGCACCGCCACGTTGATGATGATCAAAACGCCCTAACTCTGGGTTATATTCACCACCAACATCTATCACTAAATCAGCGTCGGCAATAACCGATAAGTCACGTGTACGTATTAACGTAAAAGAAGGAAAAATACTTTTCAGTGCCGCAATGCTAAAAACATCATCTGCGTGAAAATTACCGTTGTGGGTTACTATGACTGTATT
>JALZUE010000120.1 GCA_023301705.1 Alteromonadaceae bacterium
GTAAATATTAATATTTACACATTGTGCTACTTTTGATTGGTTACTTATTTCTATTTAAAAATAGACAAAACTAAACATCCTTAATGTATTGAGTCTAATACTAGTCGACAATTTTACTTTTAGTAAAGTCACCAGCCCGAAAAATATTTATTTCTTTACTCGCAATATGTTTTATAAAAGCCGTTTGTATATCTTGTAAGGTAAGTGCTTTTACTTTTTCTGACTGTTCCTCGTAATAAGATAATTGACGGTGATATTTACTGTTTTGAATAAGTATATTCGCAATAACCCAATCATTAGACCATTGACGCGTACTGTTTTTGATGAATGCTTCTTTAGCATTATCTAGTTCTTCTTGAGTAAACCCATTTTTAACCACTTTATTAACTTCTTCTTTATACGCTTTAATAGCCGGTAGAATGTTTTCAGGAGCAGCAATTGCTTGTGCATAATATAATGCATGGTCACTGTCTTCAGATGTTTGTATACCTGAATCTACAGAATAACTGAAACCTTCTTGTACTCGAATACGTTTACCTATGCGTGAAGTAAAGGTATCTTCACCAAAAATTTGGTTGGCAATGATTAACGCTAAGTAATCTTCTGCGTGTTTGTTGATGTTAAGCAGATTAACAATATACAATTGTGCGTTGGCTTTATCTGGTGTTTCAGTAAACTGATTAATACCTTCTACGTCTTTATATTGGGGTGATAGTTTTTCATACGCTAATTCAGAAGTGAATTCAGAAAATACCGATTGTAATAAGGTTGAAATATTTGAATTTTCAACATCGCCTACCACTGATATATAGCCATGATTAATTGATAAATGTTGTTGATATAAAGCGTTTAACTGTTTACCTGTAATTTGGTTAATGGCTTTTACTGCATTATCGATAGATAAAAACTCAAAAGGGTGACCAGAAGGGTATTGGTAAGTGGCTTGTCGCACTTGGGCTAAAGCTATTGAGCTAGGATCATTTTCGTCGGCTCTAATGGCTGAGATACTACTGCGCTTTAACACATCAAGTTCTTTATCTGGAAATGTGGGGTAGGTTAATAAGGTTTTTAATAACGTTAATGTTTCAGTCAAATGGGTTTTATCAGTACGTACACTGATAGATAACGTGCCGGCGCCAGAAGAAAAGCCGATACTGCTTTTAAGTTCATCAAGTTTATTGGCGATAACTTCTTTTGAATATTTTTCATTGCCTAGTTTTAACAATGGTGAAATATAATCAAATGCGGTTGCTTGGTGTAATAAGCTGTTTAAATTACCTGAAGGTAAAGACACTCTAATGATTATTTCTTCACCGCGGCGCTTTTTGTTATAAACATTTAAAATAGTGCCTTGTGGCCATGTTTCTGTGTATAAACGTTTTGTGATATTGCTTACGGTATTATCGTAAATTTCACCTGCTGCAATAGCCTCTTTACCTACGTAGTCTTTTAGTAATGCGTTAATGTCTGGTGTTTCGGGTAACTCTGCTCTTTTTGGATCAGACGTTGGAATGAATCGCCCAAGTGTTCGGTTACTTTGTATCAAGTACTTTTCAGCTGCTGATTGTACTTGGGCGGCAGTCACTGTTTGAATTTGATCTCTAAAGAAGAAGTGATGACGATAATCACCTTTAGCAATATATTCAGATAAAGCCATACCAATACCAGTAACGTTTCGCATTGATTGTTCGGCATTTTTTGCCAACTTTATTTTTGCTAACTTAACTTCTTCTTCAGTTATTGGTGAGTTGTTAATATGTTCTGCTAAAGTAATTAACGCATTTTCCATGTCGGTAATATTTTGATCTTTTGCACCTTGCGCAATAAAAATAAACTGAGAGCTGTCTTTAAGTAAAAATGAAAAAGCACTTGCACCTGTTGCTAGTTCGGTTTCTACTAATTGCTTTTGTAAACGACCACGTGTGTAGTCAGACAATATTTCTTTTAACACAGTAATAGCTGCTGTGTCAGAATGTAATCCCGATGGCAAGTGGTACATTAGGCCTACTACGGGTATGTCACCTGTTCTACGTAGGTTAACTGTACGTTCGCCATCTTGTGTTGGTTCTTTAGTGTATAACTGCTCTATTGGTTGTTCAGGCTTAATGATACTGCCAAAGCGTTGTTCAATTAATGACAATGTTTTGGCTTTATCAAAACGACCTGCAATGGTTAACACCGCGTTATCAGGTCTGTAATGTTTTTTATAAAATGTACGTAATTTTGTAAATGGAAAGTTTTCAACATCTGAACGAGCACCAATGGTTGAATTACCATAGTTATGCCAAATATGCGCCATAGATGACATACGACTTAACAACATGCGTACAGGATTATTCTCATTTTGTTCCATTTCATTACGTACAACGGTCATTTCGCTTTGTAAGTCAGCTTCAGTAAAAGTGGCATTAACCATACGATCAGCCTCCATACCAATTGTCCAGGCTAACGTGTCTTCATTAGCTTCAAAAACACCAAAGTAATTTGTACGATCTAACCAGGTAGTTGCATTTGTATGCATGCCTCGTTTTTGAAACTCTTCATTAATATCAGTGTAATTTTCAGAACCTTTAAATAACATGTGCTCTAATAAATGCGCCATGCCTGTTTCGCCATAATATTCGTTCACAGAGCCAACACGATAAGTAATATTAACCAGTGTTTTAGGCTGGGTTTGATCTGCTACTAATAAAACCTTTAATCCATTAGACAAAGTAAACTCTTCAATGCCTTCTACTGTTCGAACATATATTGCTTTGGCTGAAACTAATTCATTACTTGGTTTGTGTAAATTGTCAGAGGATAGTGGCGAAGGCTTGTTATCACAGCCAAATAAACTGGTAACGAGTAAAGCTGACAATACAGAAAAAAGGTAGCGAGAATAGCTAGCAAGCCGAACGAGAGTCATGTGATAGTGTTCCTTAATAGAACTTGGTAAAAATTAAACGTGATAAACGTTAATACAGTTATTGATAATTGAACTTTAAAATACTGTAAAAACTCATGCTAACATATAGTTAGTACATTCATAAGTAGATTAAATAGAACATAAAGTATTGATTCAATAGATCTTTGAGCATTCAATTAAACATGAAATGACATCACTATGTATCTCGGACATGAAGATGTTGTAGATATTTCATTTAATTTAGATACATTTAGCATTTAAGGAGGTAAAAAACATTAACTTGATGGAGCAACCATTGTGTCATTAAAAAATTATTAATTAAGTATAAGTATTTGATAGATTTTTCTTAAGAAAACTCTGTAATGGTCGATATAGCGTTTAGTCACATATAACGTTCATTGAAGGCTTAACTTTGGTAGAAAACCACTTACTCATCAACGAAATTCAATTAGGCAACAAGCTTAATGAATGCGTGCATAGCAAAAGACGCTCAGACTTTAGTCTGATGCTTGCTATGTTAACAGATGATGCACGTGAGTTTAGTGAATTTGCTTTACCTGATACCACACTATCGTCAGAGCTTTCAGATGATGAACATAATGAACTTACCTTAAGAAATTTTTTTAAATTACCTCAAAAAGCGCCATTAGCTTTAAATGATGTATCTGAACTTGAACAGTTTAATGAAGCTCATTTAACCCAGCAGAATGATTTAGCTTCAATACATTTATCTCATGCGCTTGCACCCAAAGCGTTGAGTTTTAGAAATGACGAAAAACACATAGCAAGTGATATTCTAGGTAATACGAGTATACATACGCAACAACGTTACCAAGCTAATAATGAAGCGTTAGTAAACAAATTGAATTTTAATACTAACCAATGGCTAAATACTATTAAGCAAGCATCATTAAGCACTTTACTGTCAGGCGTTGACGCTGAGCATATCGCTGAATCAATTAATGAAATGGCATAATATTAATACTGAAATAATATTTAACACTGAAACACTCTTAATGTTGAAATAGAATAACCGTTGAAATAGCCTAGTTAGTTTTTAAATACTTAAAGCGATTATAAAAAACGATGACAGCATGCTTTGAATTTTTTACCACTTTGGCAAGGGCACAGTTCATTACGCTTTACTTTAGAGCACACCTCATTTTGTAAAATAATACCGTCGTGATATACCCATCGGCTGTTATTATCGTTGAGGGAGCTTTCTAAACTATGGGGGGCAGTAGATTCTTCAATGAACTGAGATCTTTCTCGTATCATACACAATTGTTTATCTTCGATATAATAGGCAGAAAATTCAACTTCATTTTTATTGAGGTTATCATTATCATCGCTTATTGGTGAATGTATAATTAAATTGACCCATTTACAAGCATCAGCCCATTGTTGAATGTCATCTAATGATTGTTTTTTCGCTGACGCTTCACTATAAGTGTTTAAAATGTATTCTGCATTTTTAGTTGCGTATGCGCTATATCGAGAGCGCATTAATAATTCTGGTGTGCTAGCTTCTTTATCGTGTGTAATTATTGGCTGACAGCAGTCTTCAAATGACGTTTTTTTTATATTTTGTTTGTGGTGTTGGCAAGGGCATAACATAAACAAGCTTTCAATATATCAATTAATATTGTCACTATAATAACGTATTTTTCTTAAGTGTTGCATCGTTTCGGTGTTTCTTCGATGCTAATGTCGAGCTCTGTTTATAATAATTATAATATTGAAGTTTTATGGCTATTTTTTTCGTAAGTTCAATGTCGATAGTTTTATTGACTGTCTAATATTGGTTGAAGTACAACTACTATTTTATAATATTTCTTAACTACTTTGTTAATGCTTTAATTTAATAATTATTAACACTAAAGCCCTATTTAATAGATTTAAGCCTTTAAAATAAAGGGACAGCAATCGCATTCTTGCTAAATTATTAATGAAAACCACTAACATTATCTAATAAAACAAAAGCTGTATTTGAACGTTTAGCGCATTTATGTAAATGAATTATCTGTTCTGTTTGTAAGTTATTATCAGCTAACACAACGGCAGAGCAATTACCTGTTGATAATGCAGTTTCAATATTATCCGCATTGACCTTTACCTTACCATTATTAATATGTAACACCTTAGAGGTATCTATACTACGTTGCTGCTGCAAAGTTGACACAGTACTTTCTTCATTATTTATTAGTAGAATCCATTTCTTATTATTTTTATGTTTAGTACATAACTCGCTAATTTCTTGTGAAATTATATGATTTTTAATCGTAGCGTCTTGGTTGCTAAAAGTACTTTTATGTTGCATCGAATTCATCACTTACACCTTAAATAATAATTTTCAGATATACTGTATATATGTACAGTATATCTTTTGTATGAATAGATCAAGCTTATTTTGGGTTAATTTTGAACGTATTTGGTATAACTAATTAGCAGTTTTGATTGTTAGTTAACAATACATTGTTAAATACGCTTGTTTGGTGACTTAAGTTTTTTAATTAAACATCTTGATGCGTAATAGGTAAGTGTCTTCATCATAAGGAGGATATAGTTGACAAAATAAATATAGCGATCTACACCTATTATTGTCACTAGTGTGTGACGTTAACTATTTAAATAAGGATGTCGTTATGAAAAAACTTTTTAATGTGAATTACACTTCTTTACTGAATAACTGCCGTTTATGTTTTCTTTGCTTTGCCTTTTTACTACCCGTTAGTGTCTTAGCTAATACGATTGACACTAACAAATTTATTGATAGTAAAAGTATTGAAATGGTGAGTATCAATAATGCGACAGTAAAAGAATTAACGAGTTTGAAAGGTGTAGGGAAAGTGAAAGCTCAAGCAATTGTTAATTTTAGAAAAGAATACGGTAGCTTTACTTCGTTGAACAGTTTAACGAAGGTTAAGGGTATTGGAGAAAAAGTACTGATTGAAAATAAAAATAAATTAACGTTATAACTAATTTATTTTTCAGTGGTTATTAGATCATAAAAAAGCCCGTCAATAACATGATGTTATTGACGGGCTTTTAGTCTGTATTCGGCGTTAACTATTTAACGTGAGTAACTTACTTAATTAAATCAGCTACTAGGTCTTCTAAAATACCTTGGTCTACCGCAAATTTACGAATACCATCAGAAAGTTTCTCTGTTGCCATTTGATCTTCGTTATGTGCCCATAAAAAAGTGGCTTCAGTTAGCGGTGTAATTTCACTTTGTGATTTTACAGTAACACCATCAGCTGATAATTTAGTTTCTAATGTGCCTTGAGTATCTTGCAACTCCGTTAGCAACGCAGGCGATACTGTTAATAAATCACAGCCAGCTAATTCAATGACTTCACTGGTGTTGCGAAAGCTTGCACCCATAACAACGGTTTTGTAACCGTATTCTTTATAGTAATTATAAATGCTAGTGACTGATTGAACACCCGGATCATTAGCACCTTCGTAGCTTTCACCTGTAGATGCTTTGTACCAATCTAGAATACGGCCAACAAACGGTGAAATTAATGTCACGTTTGCTTCAGCACAAGCAATCGCTTGAGCTTTAGAAAATAATAACGTTAAGTTACATGAAATACCGTCTTTTTCTAATTGTTCCGCTGCTTTAATACCTTGCCATGTAGAAGCAAGTTTAATTAAAATGCGATCTTTAGAAATGCCAGCCGCTTCATATAAAGCAATAAGTTTTTTGCCTTTAGCAATACTGGCTTCTGTATCAAACGATAAACGTGCGTCTACTTCACTTGAAATGCGGCCAGGAATTTCTTTTAAAATTTCACAACCAAAATTTACAATTAGTTGATCACAAATGTCTTCAATATTATTGCCTGATTTAGCGATAGCGTCATCAATAACATGCTTGTATTGAGGTAACTTTGCTGCTTGTAAAATTAATGATGGGTTAGTTGTCGCATCTTGAGGAGAAAGCGCTTTAATTGACTCAACGTCACCACTGTCAGCAACTACTACTGTTACTTTTTTTAATTGCTCTAATAAGTTCATAATCAAACCTTAATGATTGAAAGATGTATTCATTCTATCTAAATAAAAACAGAATTAACAATGTTTATATCACTGAATTTAGAATAAGTTTTTGTGACTTTAAAAACGATATTCTAAACGAAACGTGTTAATTTTGTACAAATGTAACATTTAAACAATGTGCCAAAGCACATCAGTGTAGACAATTTAGCATATAGTTAACATTACACTAGTGTTAAATCTCACAATATGCTTAAATTTCAATTATACACAGTATAAATTGGCTTGCTTTTGATTTACTTATATCCCGCTAATAAAATGGAATATTTATTAGCATTATTGAACAAAGTTCAATTAACGTCTCCTTTACAAGCACTTCAAAAAGAAGTGATCATTATTCAAAATGCAGGTATGCAGCATTGGCTTAATATGTCTATTGCTGAAACGCGCGGTATTAGCATGAATATTGATTACGCTTTACCCGCACAATTTTTATGGAAGCTTGCTAGAACATTAGCTAGTAAAGAAAAAGTACCAGATCAATCTCCTTATTCTCGAGAAGTTTTAAGCTGGCGCATATTCCGGTTATTAAATGAAAAAACGTTAATCGACGATGAAGACTTTAGTCATGTTGTGCATTACTTTTCAGAGCAACCATTAACGAATGTGACTGATGAACTGCCTGAAGAAATTAAAAACCTTGAAACAAACTACATTGATAGTTTGAAACAATATCAATTAGCTGTTCAATTAGCCGATTTATACGAGCAATATTTAATTTTTAGACCTGAATGGTTAAGTGCATGGCAATCAGGTGATTTTGCATTAACAAGCATTGACAGTATACACACAATGGCACAATCGACTAATGCCATTAATGTTGAACAAATCAAAATGATCACATGGCAAGGTAAGTTATGGCATATGCTTCAAGAAGAGAGTGCTTACAACCCTGAAACCTTGATGCAACATGCGATTGAAAATTTAGCGCAAAGCCAACACTTATTACCGCCACGCATTAGCTTTTTTGGTATTAACGCAATGGCGCCCATGTGGCTCTCGTTTATTCATGAGATTAGTCAATTTACCCAAGTACACTTTTTTCATTTAAACCCCTGTGCAGATTATTGGGGTGATATTAAAACAGAGAAACAAGTCTTTAAACATATAGACGATTGGACTCAGGGTTTTAATGATATTCAAGCTGAAGTAGGTAACCCATTATTAGCGAACCTTGGCCAACAAGGTCGTGAGTTTTTAGCAATGTTACAAAACTACAGTACTTACCAATTTGATGTTTTTGATGCGGCTTATGCTCATGAAACGCCAGAAAATAATGCAGATGATATTTCAGAAAAAAATTACTATGAAGAAAGTGGCTTGTCGATACTACAAGCCGTACAAAATGATATTTTATCGTTAACCGATGCTAGAATATTAGCAGATTCTGTGAATGAAAATACCGTACCATTAACCGCTAAAGTTGACGATTCAATTACTATTACCAGTGCCCATAGCGCATTGCGTGAAGTACAAGGTTTACACGACTGGTTGCTGCATCAATTTAATAATAATCACGATTTAACACCCAAAGATGTTTTAGTGATGTGTCCACAAATAGAGCATTATGCGCCGTATGTTGACGCAGTATTTGTACGTGGCTGGCAAGAGCTTTCTAGCGAAATACCGCCATTACCATGCTCTATTGCCGACCGACAAAGTAAAGACTCAGAACCGTTAATTGCGGCATTTATTGATTTACTGTCGTTACCTGATAGCCGATTTCAGGTAAACCAATTATTAGGTTTATTACGACTTAATGCCGTGCAAACTAAGTTTAAGGTTGATGATAATGAACTTGATAAAATTAGCCAATGGTTATTACAAGCAAGTATTCATTGGGGCCTAAATGACGCACACAAAGCCGCTATATTACAAAGTGAAGCGTCTAGTCATTTTACTTGGCAACAAGGTTTATCAAGGTTAATTCGTGGCTTTGCTTTTTCCGATACTAGCAGTATTTACCGAGATAACGCCCAGCAACCTCAATTATTATTGCCGTCTATAGAAGGCGACGACGCTATTTTACTGGGGCAATTAATGTTGTTTTTAGAGCAACTACAACTACATGCTACGCTATTAAATAACAATAGAACGGCACTTGAGTGGCAACAGTATTTACATAACATGGTAGAAAGCTGTTTTTCAGATGTTGAAAGTGATGTCATTGATCATATCAATCAAGCCATTGAAAAAATGGTTGAGTTTAGCCAAGAAGCGCAATATCAACATACTATTTCGTTAGAAGTGATTAAATCATTCCTCAATAATTATTTTAGCCAGCCTGATGCGGGTCGTCAGTTTATGGTAGGGCAAGTAACGTTTTGCTCTATGTTACCTATGCGTAGCATTCCATTTAAAGTTATTGCTGTTCTAGGCTTAAATGATGGGGACTTTCCTCGCCAGCGCGTACCACAAGCGTATGACTTAATGCAGCAAACACCTAGTCGTATGGGTGATCGTTCAAGACGAGGAGACGACAGATACCTTTTTCTAGAAGCTATTATTTCAGCAAGGCAAGCGCTATATTTAAGTTATCAAGGACGTAATATTAAAAATAACGCAACTAAACAACCTTCTTTAGTATTAAAAGAATTATTTTCGTATTTGTCTTCTGGTTATGGCTGGCAGTGTGATGTAGAGCAAGCCAATAGTCATATCAGACAATTACCTATGCAGGCATTTAGTACCAAAAATTATCAAGGCCAGTGGGCAAGCTTCGACAATAAATGGCTAACTTTATTAGCAAGAAGTGAAGAACATAGCCATATATATATTGATGAAAACTTTACTGTTGCAAATGCTACTAACAAAGGCTCAGACAGTACTGAACAGTTAGGTAATCATCTTGCTATCACATTTGACGATTTAGTACGCTTTTTTGTGCACCCATCAAAAGTTTTTGCAGAGCAACAATTAGATTTATCGCTAAACCCTAAAACAACAGTACTTAACGATGATGAACCTTTTACTGATAATCAATTAACCAGTTATTTATATCGCCAAGCAGCGTTAGACATAGAGCTAGCTGGTGAACTAACTGAAAGTGACAAACAGCAGGCTAAACAACAGTTAAATTTAACTTATCAACTAAGTGGTGAATTGCCTGACTTACCTTTTACTGACGCATTATGTGAAAAGTGGTTGAATGACAGTGAAACCTTCGCTGACGATATTAAACATTTTGCTAACCAAGGTGTTGATATTACAAGTGCTGATAATACAAGTGATGAAAGCTTTGATTTAACGTATCTTGATGTCACCTTGAATATTCCACCATTATTAACTCATTCAGAAAGTGTAGGCTTGACCGTTCGCTTGCCAGTTTACAACAATGCTATTTGGTTATTTCGCAGCAGTAGCGCAAAAGCAAAAGATCAATTAATGATGAGCTTTTACCAGCTAATAGTTCAGTTATTACAAGCTAGGAGTTATCAAACAAGCTTAACCTCAGATCAACAGCAAACTGTTGATAATTTAACAGGAATAAAAGCGGTTTACTTTGACACTAAAGCACAAAAAGTGGCTAAATTTACCACCACAGCTTTTGAACATGCTCAAGCATATATGCAACTTCTAATCGAAACCTATTTAAAAGGCCAGCAGCAGCCTTTATTGTTAAATGTTAAGTTAGGTGAAAAGCTCGCAACACAGCAATTAAAAAACAAACCGTTTGCACAATATGAATTTGAACAGTTTTGGGGAATAACAAACAGTGAGCAGCAAAATTCAATGTTTCATGTTGAAAGCTTTAGTGAAGATGCGTATGTACAATATTTCTGGCCAAACACTCCCAACTTTGAGGCACATCAAGGCTTGCTGTCAGACATTTATTTACCAATATTCAAAGCAGTAGGTAAATTAAAATGAATGAAACAATAGCCAAGACAGCAAATAATAAAAGCCAAAACCTTATTGCACATGAAATACCGTTAACGGGTAAACACCTTATTGAAGCAAGTGCGGGCACGGGTAAAACCTATAATATTACACGTATATATTTACGTATGGTACTAGAGCGAAAATTGCCTGTAGAACAAATATTAGTGATGACTTTTACCAAAGATGCAACACAAGAGCTCAAAGGTAGAATTGACAGCAGTATTAGAGATGCACTTGCTAATTGGTCAACGCTGGTTAACACCGATGCGTTTTACCAGTCAATTGCGAAAACAGTCACAGAACAAGAAGCACACTTATTATTGAGTAAAGCACTGCTGTTTTTAGATGAAGCGGCTATTTTTACTATTCACGGTTTTTGTCAGCGAGTATTGTCAGAGCATGCATTTTCAACCGATATTGCCTTTGATGCAGCGTTAGAAACCGACATGTCTGGTATTGTTGAGCAAGCAACACAAGACTGCTACCGTGTTTTAGCGGCTAAAGAGCCACAGCAGTTTTTATTACTCAGTGAGTTTTGGCATACGCCAGCGAGTTTTATTCAAGCGTTTTCAAAAGCTATATACCGTAATACTGAGCTTTCAGTACTAAGCCCTGATCATTTAATTACAACGTTTTCACAGCTCATTCAACAAGCGATCACGCAATTAAATGAAAATAAAACATTTATTTTTCAAGTGATAGTTGATAAGCAAAAAGGTGATAAACAAACACTACGTATTGAAGAGTATGAAGTATTACACGCTTGGCTCACTTCATTGTTAAACGATCCTAAGAGGCACATTGGTAATATGCCTACGACGTTTTATCATGGCAGTCGATATGCTAAATCACCACAAAAACTAGCACTTACTGCGATATTTAACCATGTTAAGCAGGTTAAAAAAGTTTACGATACTTTTTCAAAGTCACTGAATAAAGCTAAGGCATTTTCGTTAGTGCGTGATGCGATTTATGTGATAAGAGAAAAAATTAAACGACAAAAACAACAAGTAAATATTTTAGGGTTTGACGATCTTATTAGTACACTTGCATGTGCTTTAACTGAAAAACCCGAATTAGCTCAGCGCGTAGCTTATGATTACCCAGTGGCATTAGTCGATGAGTTTCAAGATACTGATCCTGAGCAGTTTGCTATTTTACAAGCTATTTATCCGCAAAGTGCTGATGTTGAGTATGAGTCTAATAGTCAACCAATCACTACTCATACGCCTGCTGTTTTTATGATTGGTGATCCTAAACAAGCAATTTATGGCTTTCGAAGTGGTGATGTGTTTGCGTACTTAGCGGCACGTGAACAATGCCAATATCAATGGTTAATGGATACCAATTGGCGTTCTAGTCAGCATATGATTTCAGGGTATAATCGCCTGTTTTATGGTGATGTCTATGATGATATTTACGGTGAAACTGATGGAGATTATCAAGATAGCAGCTCTCATAATTGCAATAATGACGGCAGTAATAATGTAACTAATGAAGTAACATCTTCAGAACAAGCATTAAAAACCTTTGGTTATAATATTCCTTATTGGCCGGTGAATGCCAGCACTGCTGCAAAGCCAGAGTTAAATACTGTTATTGCTAACGATCCTTATGAAGCGTTGCAGTTTGTACATTTTGATCATGAAAAAGCAGATGAACAAAAAGTACCTCAAGGTTTTAGACCGGTAATGGCACAGTGGTGTGCCAATGAAATAGCTCGTTTATTAGCTTCGAGTACTGAATCCTCTAATATAAAAAATACAAAATCAGCTAGTACCGTTAATAAACAGAAGAAGCCAGCTATTCAGGCACAACATATTGCTGTGTTAGTACGTGACGGCACCGAAGCAAAAGAAATTAAACAAGCGCTGGTGAATGCTAACCTTGCTAGTGTGTATTTGAGTAACCGCAGTAACTTATTTAATGCCAATGAAGCAAAGCAATTATTAACATTGTTAAACGGTATTTTATATTGTGACAACGATGCACTATTTAGTGCAGCATTAACCCTACCTTTATTAAATTATCACCCTGAGGCTTTTTATCAACTTCAGCAAAACCAACAGCAATGGCAGGCATTAAAAGTAACATTTGAATCACTACGTAAGCATTGGCAAAGTAAAAGCTTTATATCAATGGCATTAAAGCTATTACACAGCCATATTGTTATTCCTAAAGCATCGCAAGACAGAACATTAACCAACTTATTACATTTGTTTGAATTATTACAAATTGCCAGTCAGCGTCATCATCAACCACATGAGCTTATTTATTGGTTTGAACAACACTTATCAGCACTGCCAACTATGGCTGAAACAGAGTTACGTTTAGAAAGTGATGACAACTTAATTAAAATTGTTACTCAGCATGGTTCAAAAGGTCTAGAGTATCCTATTGTATTTATTCCGTTTGCAAGTCGTTATAAAAACCCGCTAAAACTTGGAAATCAGAATGTTCAGCTCATTGAATACCATGATGACGATAAAAAATTACAATTAAGTATCGATGGCTCTGACAAAGCTAAAGCAGCAATGGTTGATGAAAACCACGCAGAAACTATTCGCTTATTATATGTCGCTATTACACGAGCCGAGCAGCGCTGTTATGTCTTAACAACAGACTTTGAACAAGCTGATAAATCACCATTAGGCGTAACAGTGAAAGCAGCGGCTAAGCAATCGTTACAGCAACCGCTTAGTGCATTAGCACAGCATGAAGGTATTGGTTTTTCACTGGTCGCTTATGATGATACTGATGCAGAACTTGAATCTGACTTAGCACTTGAAATGGATGGTTCTGCTAATAACACGCACAATGATAATGGCGTTAACTGGCCTGATCCAGCAAGCTTTACCAGCCATATTGAACGTGATTGGTGGTTAAGTTCATTCTCAGCGTTAACGCGACATACCAGCCATGGTGGTGTTTCAACTCCAGATAGAGACAACGATACGCTGGCGCAAAACCAAGTAGATGAAAGCGAAAGTCACTTAATTCGTTTTCACTTAGTAAAAGGGGCGCAAACGGGTAACTTTTTGCATGATATTTTTGAGTTACTTGATTTTAACGATCCTAATTGGGAAGAAGCACTGCAG